>DATGWU010000640.1:0-6538 GCA_035299345.1 Rhizobium sp. | reverse complement strand
GTAGAAGGCTTTCGACTTGGGATAGTCCGAAACGGAAAGTCCGACATGGTCGAGCATCGTAGACTCCTTCTCGTCGTTGCGATGCCCGTCGGCGTCGTCAGGCCGAGAGCATCAGGTCCATGTTCTGTACGGCAGCCCCCGAGGCGCCCTTGCCGAGATTGTCGAGCAGGGCGACGAGATTGACATGCGCTCCACCGGGCGTGCCGAAGACGAAGAGCTTCATCGTATCCTGCCCGACCAGTTCCTCGGCGTCGACGCGGGCAAGTGCCGCACTCTCATCGAGGGAAACGACGCTGACGATGTCTTGGCCGGCATAATGCGCGACGAGGGCGGCGTGGATCGCTTCGATCGTCGTCCCTTCCTTCAGGCCGTCGAGGAAGAGCGGCACCTGGACGATCATGCCCTGGGCAAAGCGACCGACTGAGGGCGAGAAGAGCGGCGCCCGGTCGAGCAGGCCATGCACCTTCATTTCCGGCACGTGCTTGTGCTTCAGTGTGAGGCCGTAGAGGAAGTTGTTGGCCGAGATGGCGTCAGGCCGGCTCTGGTCCTCCATCTGGGCGATCATCTGCTTGCCGCCGCCGGTGTAGCCGGACACGGCATTCACGGTCACCGGATAGCCGTCCGGCAGGACGCCGGCAGCTCTCAGCGGCCGGATGAGGCCGATGGCGCCGGTCGGATAGCAGCCGGGATTGGAGACATAGCGGGCGGAGCGGATCTTCTCCTTCTGCGCCTTGTCCATCTCGGCAAAGCCGTAGGCCCAGTCCGGATGGGTCCGGAAGGCCGTCGAGGCGTCGAGCAACCGCACGTTGTTGTTGGCCGCCGTCATTTCGTAAGCCTGCTTCGATGCGTCGTCCGGCAGGCACAGGATCGCGATGTCGGCGCTGTTCAGCAGGTCTTCCCGCATCTTCTCATTGCGCCGCTCCGATTCCGGGATCGACAGCAGCTCGATGTCGCGACGAGCGGCCAAGCGCGTGCGGATCTGCAGACCCGTGGTGCCGTGTTCGCCGTCGATGAAGATCTTCGCTGCCATTTTTCCTGTCCTGTCAGTGCTTTGGATGAGAATGCGGACTCTGTTTCTGAGTGTGTTGAATCAATGTGTCAGGCGCGTGTCGCAAGCTTTTCCGCGCGCAGCCCGAGCATATACATCGCAACCGTCGCGCCAGCAATTGCGGTGATGTCGGCGTGGTCATAGGCCGGCGCCACCTCGACGATGTCGGAGCCGCGGATGTCGAGGGGGCCGAGCTTGCGCAGCACCGAAAGCACCTTCGCCGACGACGGCCCGCCCGCGACCGGCGTGCCCGTTCCGGGCGCATAGGCCGGATCGAGGCAATCGATGTCGAAGGTAACATAGCAGGGACGATCTCCGACATGGGTAAGGATCGCGTCGGCGATCGCCTGGGCGCCCATGTCCTCGACTTCCCAGCCGTGGATGATGCGGATGCCGAAATCCTCCGGCGCGTGGGTGCGGATGCCGATCTGGATCGAACGCGTCGGATCGACGACGCCCTCGCGCACCGCCCGGCAGACGAAGGAGCCGTGGTCGATCCGCTTGCCGTCGTCGTCCCAGGTGTCCTGATGCGCGTCGAAATGGACGAGCGCCAGCGGCCCGTGCTTCGACGCATGCGCCTTCAGAAGCGGCCAGGTGACGAAGTGGTCGCCGCCAAGGCCGAGTAGATAGGCACCCGAGGCGATGATCTTCGCCGCTTCCTTCTCGATCAGGGCAGGGGTTTTCTGATGGTTGCCGAAGTCGAGAAGCACATCGCCGTAGTCGATCACTGCCATCTGCTCGAAGAGATCGCGCGAGAAGGGATACTGCGGATCGTTGTCGAAGATCGCCGATGCCCGGCGGATCGCCTGCGGCCCGAAGCGTGCGCCGGGACGGTTGGAGACGGCGGCATCGAAAGGAATGCCGAGCACCACGGCGTCGACGTCCTTGAGAGACTTGCTGTACTTGCGCCGCATGAAGGAAAGGGCGCCGGCATAGGTCGGGTCGGTGGCCGCGCCGCGAACGGCCCTGGCCGTAAAGGCGTTGTCGATGGATTTGCTGACCATGGTGTTTCTCGGGAAGTCGTTGCGGCGTTGCTGCGGATATTAGGGGCGGGAGGAACGAACGCCAGAGGTTTCTTGCGGCGAACGAAGCCCGCACAAACGAAAAAGGCGGAGCCGAAGCCCCGCCTTGATTTCCGTTTCCGGTTTCCCGCGATTAGCGCTTGGAGAACTGGAACGAACGACGGGCCTTCGCCTTGCCGTACTTCTTGCGTTCGACGACGCGGCTGTCGCGGGTCAGGAAGCCGCCCTTCTTCAGGACCGAGCGCAGGCCCGGCTCGAAGTAGGTGAGCGCCTTGGAGATGCCGTGACGAACGGCACCGGCCTGGCCGGAGAGACCGCCGCCGGTAACCGTGGCGACGACGTCGAACTGACCGGTGCGGGCAGCGGCGACGATCGGCTGCTGCAGGATCATCTGCAGGACCGGACGGGCGAAGTAGGCGCCGAATTCACGGCCGTTGACGGTGATCTTGCCGGTGCCCGGCTTGACCCATACGCGGGCGATCGCGTTCTTGCGCTTGCCGGTCGCGTAGGAGCGGCCGAGCGAGTCGACCTTGCGGACGTGAACCGGAGCGGATGCTTCCTGGGTCGTGCCGAGGTCCTTCAGGGAAGAGAGATCAGCCATTATCAGGCGCTCCTTACGTTCTTGCTGTTCAGCTTGGCCACGTCGAGAGCGACCGGCTGCTGCGCTTCATGGGGATGGTTGGAGCCGGCGTAGACGCGCAGGTTCTTCATCTGGCGACGGCCGAGCGGGCCACGCGGAATCATGCGTTCGACGGCCTTTTCGAGGACGCGTTCCGGGAAACGGCCTTCGAGGATGGCGCGAGCGGTGCGTTCCTTGATGCCGCCCGGGTAACCGGTGTGCCAGTAGTACTTCTTGTCGGAGTACTTCTTGCCGGTGAAGACGACCTTGTCGGCATTGATGACGATGACGTTGTCGCCGTCGTCAACGTGGGGGGTGTAGGTGGCCTTGTGCTTGCCACGCAGGCGCATGGCGACGAGGGTGGCGAGACGACCGACAACGAGGCCTTCGGCATCGATGAGGATCCACTTCTTCTCCACCTCTGCAGGCTTCTGAACGAAAGTAGACATCTTTCTTCACTTTCCGTTTTGGGACCCCTCTACGCGAGCCGCGTCAGGGGCGTTTCTTGTTGCTTGGTTTCATGAGCCCGAAGGCCACGAAAAGGAATGCAGCCCGAGAGGGCCGCAGACTGGGCAGGCTTATACTGTGCGGGATGGAACCGGTCAAGACGGTCGTTTTCGGCAGTGTCAGAATTTCATGCGTAGAATCAATTGGATACATGTGTGGTAAAATAATACCGCATCATTTGTTGTTGTTTTGTGGATGGTTGCCGGCCGAAGGTTACGGCTGGGTCTCCCTCGGCGGGATCGAATAGGTGGCCGTGGCCTGGGCGATCAGCGTCTCAGGGTCGCCCTGGTGGAGAAGGGCGTCGACCACGGCGAGCCGCTTGCCGAGCTTCAGGATGCGGCAATCGCAGATGATCGGCTCCGGCTTCGGCAGCCGCAGGAAATTGATGTTGAGGCTCGTCGTGACGGCGAGCGCCACCGGTCCGATATGGGCGAGGATCGCGACATAGGCGGCGACGTCGGCGAGTGCGAACATCGATGGCCCCGAGACGGTTCCGCCCGGACGCAGGTGCCGGTCAGTCGGGTCGAACCGCATGGTGGCGGTGCCGGGCGCGATGGCGGTTACCGTGAAGACCCGTCCGTCCGTGTGGATCTGCGGGAAGTCCGTCTCAAGGAAGGCGGAAATCTCCTCGACGGTCATGACAGGCTGCATGGTGGGGTTCCGTCCGGTTTCTGTTTGCGGTCAATGGGCTCTGGCGCGTCGGTGCGTTTTTATGGCAGGCTTCGGCGACGATGCAAACACGACGATGGGAGAGGTCATGTCCGAAGTTGTGCCGTTGAGGAGAGAGGGCGGAGAGGAGCGAAGGGGGCCGGTTCTCGTCGATTTCGCCGACGGGGTCCTGCGCCTGACTCTCAGCAATCCGCCGGCGAACGTTCTGTCGATCGCCCTCATGGAGGCAATGATGGTGGAACTCGACAAGGCTGCCGCCGAGAAGGCGGTGCGCGTCGTGGTGATCGCCGCCGCCGGCAAGCTCTTTTCCGCCGGCCACGATCTCAAGGAAATGACCGCGCATCGCAGCGATGCCGATCGCGGCCGTGACTTCTTCGACAGGACCATGCGTCTCTGCGCTGCCCTGATGCTGAGGATTACCCATCTGCCGAAGCCGGTCATCGCCGAGATTGACGGGCTGGCGACGGCCGCCGGTTGCCAACTCGTCGCCTCCTGCGATCTCGCCGTCTGCACCGACACGTCGCGGTTCTGCACGCCCGGTGTCAACATCGGCCTCTTCTGCTCGACGCCGATGGTCGCCGTCAGCCGCGCCGCTCATCGCAAACAGGCGATGGAAATGCTCCTGACCGGCGAAACGATCGACGCCTCGACCGCCAAGGATTTCGGCCTCGTCAACCGGGTCGTGCCGAAGCAGTATCTGGGGCAGGTTGTCGCGAAATACGCCGCCGTCATAGCCTCGAAGTCGCCGCTGACGTTGAAGATCGGCAAGGAAGCCTTCTATCGCCAGATCGAGATGCCGCTCGAAGAGGCCTACGACTATGCCGCTCGGGTCATGGTGGAAAACATGCTCGCCCGCGATGCCGAGGAGGGAATCGGGGCTTTCCTCGACAAGCGTCACCCGGAATGGAAGGGAGAATAACAGCGTCGCAAACCGGCGCGTCCGCTGCGCCGGGACCGGGCTTGCTCGCGCGAAAGGACCGTTAAAATTGACGACTGTCAAAAGTCGTTGAATTTTAGACGCTTACGAATAAGATTCATCTAATATGACGGTGAACGAAAAGAATACATAGAGAGAACGAAGCATACTTCGCATTGTGTGCAAGGGGAGCGCATCATGACATTGGAGCGACGCATTTCGATCATTACCCTCGGCGTCGAGGATCTGGAGCGCAGCACCGCCTTCTACGAGCGACTCGGTTGGAAACGTTCGCCAGCCTCGCAGGAGGCCATCACCTTCATAAAACTCAAGGGAACCGTTCTGGCGCTCTTCTCACGGGAGGCGCTGGCGGCGGATGCCGGCGTGGCGGCCGGCGCCGGCGGTTTTTCCGGCGTGACGCTGGCGCAGAATGTGGAAAGCCCGGCGGAGGTTGATCGGGTCGTCGACTTTGCCGTGTCCTGTGGAGCAAGCCTGGTGAAATCGCCCCGAGAAGTCTTCTGGGGCGGCTATTCAGGCTATTTCGCCGATCCGGACGGCCATCTTTGGGAAGTGGCGCACAACCCCTTCTTCCCTCTCGATGAAGAAGGGCATCTCGCCTTGCCCGATTGACGGGGCGGTCCCCGGGTCCGCCGCGGGGACCACACCCGCCGGTGACACCCGCCTTCAGGGGGGCTCACCAGGGATCATCGGCGCGGAACGTGCTCGTCCCGCGCCGGAACGCGTTCAGAAGATGCCCGGACTGGTCGGCTGCTGATCCCTCTGTTCCTGCCGCTGGGGCTCGCGTCGATCCGGCGTGCAGGTCAGGACTGGACAGTACCGCAGATCGCGGCTCGGTACGCTGACCCGCTTCGTGATCTCGTTCGGCTTGCAGAACTGCCGGCTGGAGACATAGGTATTGTAGAGCATGTGTCCCCGCAGACGCGGTGAGGGATAGGTGAGAATGACGGTTCCGCGAGCGTGAACGGTATCCTGCACCTGTGCGCAGGTCATGTTGGTGGAGGTGTATTTGGGCAGCGCGAAGGCCGACGTGGCCAGGGCGACGAGTGGAATGGCAAGCAACAGCGGTCTCATCTTCGTCTTCCTTTCAGGCGTTTCGATGTTTGTCATGCGTAGTCTCGAATAGCAGTGCCCGAATGTTGTCATTGTAGTTTAGAAAATAAGAACAAGCTAATAAAAAGAGGAAAGAAAGGAGCCGCGAACCCATGAATCATGACCGGTACGACGACGCTTACATCTCCGGCATTCTGACCAGGACGCGGACCATTGCGCTTCTCGGCGCATCGCCGAACGCGGCCAGGCCGAGCCACGGTGTCATGCGTTTTCTGCTCTCCAGGGGCTACAAGGTTATTCCTGTCAACCCCGGGCAGGCGGGCAAGGAAATCCTCGGTCAGCCCGTTGTCGGACGGCTCGCCGAAATCGGGGAGCCGGTCGACATGATCGATGTCTTCCGCGCCGCCGAGTATCTCGATGCCGTCGTCGACGAGGTGCTCCAGATGAAGCCGCTGCCCAAGGTGCTGTGGGGGCAGCTCACCGTTCGCGACGACGCCGCGGCCGGAAGGGCCGAGGCCGCCGGGATCAAGGTCGTCATGGACCGTTGCCCGGCGATCGAGATTCCCCGCCTCGGCCTCTAGTGCATCCGCACTTCGGGTATCGCCCTGAGCACGTTGAGGTCGTCGGAATTGGCGCAGTAGTCGACGAATTCCGTCGGTGCCGTTCCGTCCTTGAGGTCGGTGCGG
>DATGWU010000639.1:0-9110 GCA_035299345.1 Rhizobium sp. | reverse complement strand
GCGCCACCTACACCAGCGAAGTGCCGCAGGGGCTTTCGGTCGGCATCCTTTTCCTTGCGGTCAAGCCGCAGGTCATGGGGCAGGTGCTGCCGCCGCTGAAGCCGCTGGTCGGCCCCGGAACCGTCGTCGTCTCGGTCGCGGCCGGCAAGACGCTCTCCTTCATGGAAAGCCATCTCGGCGCCGCGCCGATGGTGCGCGCCATGCCGAACACGCCGGCCATGGTCGGCCGCGGAATCACCGGCGCCTTCGCCAATGCCACGGTCTCCGAGGCCCAGCGACAGGTGGTCGACGGATTGCTCAAGGTCTCCGGCCCGGTCGAATGGGTATCCTCCGAAGCTGACATCAATGCCGTCACGGCACTGTCGGGCAGCGGCCCTGCCTATGTCTTCTATCTCGTGGAATGCATGGCTGAGGCAGGCCGCAAAGCGGGCCTGCCGGCGGACCTCGCCATGCGCCTTGCACGGGAGACTGTCTCGGGGGCTGGTGAACTGCTTCACCAGTCCCCAGACGACGCTCAGCGTCTGAGGCAGAACGTTACCTCTCCGGGCGGCACGACGGCTGCCGCGCTTTCCGTCCTGATGACCGAGGACGGCATGCAGCCGCTCTTCGACCGGGCGGTCGAGGCGGCCCGCAAACGCGCCGAGGAGCTCGCCGAATGAGCGAGGCAGGCGGAACCGGCGAACTGATCAGCTACGGCGACTTCGAAAAAGTGGACATCCGTGTCGGCACGATCGTCGAGGTCGAGCCGTTTCCCGAAGCCCGCAAGCCGGCCTGGAAGCTCAAGATCGATTTCGGGCCCGGGATCGGCGTGAAGAAATCCTCCGCCCAGATCACCGTGCACTACGGTGCTGCGGAGCTCGTCGGCCGTCAGGTCCTCGGTGTCGTCAATTTCCCGCCGCGCCAGATCGGTCCGTTCCGGTCCGAGGTCCTGACGCTGGGCTTCGAAGACGAGAGCGGCGCCATCGTGCTCGCCGCCGTCGAACGGTCCGTGCCGAACGGCGGCAAGCTGATGTGAGGCCGTCCGGCTTCAGTGGATGTCGCGGCTCAGCGGATCGCTGAGGATGAAGCGGTGGAAGGCGACTTCGAAGCCGGCCCTCTGCGGTGAGCAGGCGGTCACGCCGACCTCGAGCGATGTCAGTTCCGGCGGAAAATAGCCCAGTCGTGCCATTTTCCAGATGTCCGTTTCCGAAATCCGGTACTGCACGAAGAGCGCATCCGCGAGACGGGTGACGCGGGCTTCCACCGCAGCATGTCCGTCGGGCAAGGCGAAGGCCGACCAGTCCGAACGGCCGGCAACGGTCACGACCGTGCTGAAATGGCGGCAGCCGTCGGTGAACTCGACGCCGCATTTCATCCAGTTCTCCGCGTCGTGGCGCAGCATCAGGCCAGCCTGATCGTATAAGGCCTCGTAACGGCCGGTGAAGGCGGTCTCCATGGTGAGTTCGCCGTCGCGGCGGCGGTGGAGAAAGTGGCCGTTGTCATGGTGGAAGCCATAATAGGTCCGCTGCCAGAAATCGGTCCGGTCGCCCGTCGCAAGCCGCAGTTCGCCGGCCGTGACCTCCAGCCGAGGAGGCGAATTGAGCCAGCTCATGCCGTTCCAGTGACCGGTCGTCATGTGTCTGTCCTCGTCTTTTGATTATGCCGGAACGCGCACGGTGGCGCGCAAGCCGCCCAGCGGACTGTCGCCGAGGGTGATGTTGCCGCCGTGGCTGCGGGCGATGTCGAGGGCGATCGCAAGGCCGAGCCCCGTTCCCGACGAATCGAGATTGCGGGCGCTGTCCAGCCGGAAGAAGGGTTTGAAGACCTCCTCTCGCATCTCCGGAGCGATCCCCGGTCCGTCGTCGTCGAAGGTGATCGTCAGCCATTTGGCGCTGTGCTTCGCCTCGATGTCGAGGCGGTTCGCGTAGCGGCCGGCGTTCGAGACGAGATTGCCGACGAGGCGGGTAAAGGCATTCGGACGTACGGTGACGTCGTCCTCGCCTTCGATCGTATAGGAAAGTGCCTTGCCTTCGCGGGCGAAGTCGTTGCGCAGTTTTTCAAACAGCGTGCTGAGCTGCAGCGAGCCGACGTCCTCTTCCGCCTCGCCGCGCGCGAAGGCCATGTAGCCTTCGAGCATTGACTGCATGTCCTCGACGTCCTTGTTCATGCTTTCGAGTTCGGGGTTGTCGCCGGCGAGCGCAAGCTGCAGCTTGAAGCGGGTGAGGATGGTGCGCAGGTCGTGGCTGACGCCGGTCAGCATGGCGGTGCGCTGCTCCATCTGGCGCTCGATGCGCTCGCGCATCAGGATGAAGGCGAGACCTGCGCGGCGCACCTCGTCGGCGCCGCGCGGGACGAAGTTCTCCGCCTTCTGGCCCTTGCCGAAGCTCTCGGCGGCGCGGGCGAGCGCCAGGATCGGACGGATCTGCCCGCGCAGGAACAGGATCGAGATGACGATCAGCACCAGTGAGGTCCCGACCATCCACACGAGGAAGATGTGGGTGTTCGAGGCATAGGCCTGGTTGCGCCGGGCGAAGATGCGAAGCGTGCGGTCCTCAAGCTTGATGCGGATCTCGACCAGACGGGAATCGCCGACGGTGTCGATCCAGAAGGGCCGGTGAACCTGGCTTTCGATCTGGTCGCTGAGGATCTGGTCGAGGATGGAGAAGAAGGGTTTCGGGCGAGGCGCGGGAAGTTCGCCTCCGGGCTCCAGCGAGATGGTGAGGTTCATCTTCTCGCGGGCGATGCGCACGATGTTCTGGAGATCCTGCTCGCCCGGATAGAGCTCGATGAACTCGATGATCGAGGCGATGTCGCGTGTCACCGCCGCCGAAAGCCGGTCGGTCACCATCTGCCAGTGGCGTTCCATGAAGACGAAGGCGAGCACCGTCTGCAGGATCAGCATCGGCAGGATGATGATCAGCAGCGACCGCGCATAGAGCCCCGTCGGCAGCCGGTGCCGCAGCCAGCGCGAGAACGCCCGGTAGGCGCTGCCGCCGGAGCGCTCGTGATCTCGCCGGATGCTTTCGAACAGGGCCATGATTTCCTTTTCTGCCGTCGTATCGTCCGGTGTTCGCCTAGTCCATGCTGAGGCGGTAGCCGATCCCGCGCACGGTCTGCAGCCAGACCGGGTTGGCCGGATCATCCTCGATCTTGCGGCGCAGGCGGTTGATCTGCACGTCGATCGTCCGTTCGCCGACCTCGGTATCGTTGCCGACGAGCTCGTGGCGGGGAATGGTGTCGCCAGCGCGGCTGGCGAAGAGCACCATGATCTCCTGTTCGCGGTCGGTCAGGCGAATAAGTTCCGAGGCCTTTTTCAGTTCTCGCCGGGAGAGCGAGAAGGTGTAGGGGCCGAACATGACCTGCTCGATCTTCGGCGCGTCGGCGACCGTGTTTCGCCTCAGGATGTTGTTGATCCTCAGCACCAGCTCGCGCGGATCGAAGGGTTTGGCGAGATAGTCGTCGGCGCCGGCTTCGAGCCCGGCGATGCGCGATTCGGCCTCCGAACGGGCCGTCAGCAGGATCACCGGGATGTCTTTTTCGTCGGCGATGCTGCGCGTGAGCGAAAGCCCGGATTCACCGGGCATCATGACGTCGAGGACCAGAAGGTCGAAATTCAGCCCCTCCAGCTTGCGCCGCGCCTCGCCGGCATCCGCTGCGACGGTGATGCGAAAACCCTGTTCCGTCAGGTAGCGGTGGAGCAGGTCGCGGATGCGCGTATCGTCGTCGACCACGAGGAGGTGGGGCGCATCGTCGGCGATGATCGTCGTCTTCTTTGCCATTCATTCGTCTCCGGGCGTCTGCGGCTCGCCAGCCGCCGGCGTTTGGGTCATGCCTTCAAGGAAGCGTTTCACCGTCTCCCTCATCTCGGGGGTGAACCCCTCGAGCGCCACTGATATGCGCAGTGATTGCGGTTGGGAGAGGGCAAGCGCGAGTTCCCGGCCGGCAAGCGTCGGATAGAGCCGGCGCTGACGGCGGTCCGCTGGACCGGCGATCTGGCGGATATAGCCGGAATCAATGAGTTCCTTCAGCACGCGCGCGAGGCTCTGCTTGGTGATCTGCAGAATGCCGAGGAGATCGGCGACCGTCATTCCCGGACGCCGGCTCACGAAATAGACGACGCGGTGATGGGCGCGGCCGTAACCGATCTTGGCGAGGATCGCGTCCGGGTCCGAAACGAAATCGCGGTAGGCGAAGAACAGGCGCTCGATCGTGTCGAAATCGATCGTCGTATCGTCGACGACCGGCATTTGCGGAAGTTCCTTCCTGGCAGTCTTGCCCGCAGACTGTCGCATCACTTTGTCGTTTCCTTTCGTTCGGCCCGTCCGGCATTCGTCGGCAGGCATCGGGTCGATGTGCCGATATCGCCGCCAAAACTAAGCGGAGATCACCGGAAACACCAATGGAAATAGCGCAATCGCACAGTTTCCGGGGACTGGGGGGATGCGTTGCCCGGTACGGGCGGCAGCCGCTGGCGCCGACAGAGGGAGGATCGCGCCTGTCCGGCAGGCCTTGGTTTTCGTTTTCGGCCAGACATGTTATGCGCCATGCCGACAAACGGCGAGACCGGAGCTTCGAGAGAACGTCATGGGACAGTTGCAGGTCGGAATCATCCCGGTCACACCCTTTCAGCAGAATTGCACCATCCTCTTCGATTCGCAGACGAAGGAAGGCGTCGTCATCGATCCCGGCGGTGACGTCGACGTCATCCGTCAGGCGATCGAACGCAACGGCATCACGATCAGCGAAATCTGGCTGACGCACGGCCATATCGATCATGCCGGCGGCGCCGACGAACTCAGGGAAGTGCTCGGCGTCCCGGTCGTCGGTCCCCACGAGAACGATCTGCCCTTGCTGCAAAACCTCGAGAAACAGGCGCTGATGTTCAACGTGCCGATGGCCGTGCGTAACGTGATCCCGGATCGCTGGCTGAAGGATGGCGACCAGGTTTCCTTCGGCGAGCACGTCTTCGAAGTCTACCACTGCCCGGGTCACGCGCCGGGGCATGTCATCTTCTTCAACAGGGCGCAGAACTTCGCCCATGTCGGCGACGTGCTGTTCAACGGCTCGATCGGCCGCACCGATCTGCCCGGCGGCGACCATCAGACACTGCTGAATTCGATCAGGGACAAGGTCCTGCCGCTCGGCGACGATGTAGGCTTCATTTGCGGCCACGGACCCGGTGGCCGGATCGGCGAGGAACGGCGCACGAATCCTTATCTTCAGGGGCTTTGATACGGCCTGAAACGAACGATGCGCCGGCGAGGCGGCGCATCGGGGATTCCTGTCTTGTGGAACCGGGATCAGCCGGCGGTGCAGAAGTGCTCGCGGCCGTCATAGCCGACATAGGTGCCGGAACGCGGGTTGAAGCTGCGGTAGCGGTCCGAGCAGAAGCGGTACCACTGCGGCGACCAGGGCTCGAGATCATAGGTGACATAGGTGCGGCGCGGTGCCGGCGGATATTCCTCGACATAGGCCGGCTCCGGCTCGGCGTAGACCGGCGGACGCTCGACATAGACCGGGCCCGGCTCGACGTAACGCGGCTGGGCGAGGGCGCTGCCCGCGGCGACACCGGCGGCCAGCCCGACGACGCCGGCGATGATCGCGGTGTCATTGCGATGGTGGCGATGGCCGGCCAATGCGGGCGTCGAAACCGATACTGCGACGGTTGCTGCCGCTGCCGACAAGAGGGTGATCTTTGCGAACTTGCTCATGGCGTTGCCTTCCTGCGTCTGCGAATCTTCTCGCATTGTCTATCCGACGATGAGGAGAAGTTAAGGCAGCCGACCTGAACGCAAGCTGAATAAAAAAACCCGGCAGTTATGCCGGGCCGCTACGCGAAGACGAAAGCCGTCGTGAAGGTCAGCCTGCGATCTGCAAGTTGACTGCCTTCGGGCCCTTGCCGCGACGGTCCGGCTCGGTGTCGAAGCTTACTTTCTGGTTTTCGCTCAGACCGTTGAGTCCGGAAGCTTGAACGGCGGAAATGTGGACGAAGATGTCCGCGCCACCGTTGTCGGGCTTGATGAAGCCGAAGCCCTTGTCGGTATTGAAGAATTTTACAATGCCAGTCTCGGCCATGCGTCAGGTCCTTTTCTCTCTGCCCGATATCGCGGGCAGCATTGCAAGTTCACCCCACTCCGGAGTGGTGCAGGCGCGTCTTGACGCAGGAGGAAAGGAACCCCTTTTAAACAACCAAAAAACGCCGAACCAGTCTTCTCGACCGCTTCGCCGCTTGGCTGCCCGGATATTTTTTGCGCATCCGGAGCGCATTGGTTTTAAGGTCTTCCCGTGCTCGTAAAACTGCCCGAACGGCGCAACAGTGCTTTCTTTATAAAAGATTGGCAAGCGAAACTTTTTAGACGAGAATGACCAACGCATTGTAGCCATAAGGTTTTATGGGATTTCATTGAAATCCTTCGTCATTTTTACGAGTTTTCGCGGGCTAGTCGGAAAGGGTTATATCGAGCTAGTCCGATAGAAGTATGACGGAAGGAAGTGCTCGCCCGACGGGTGTCGAGAATCGCATACTCGCCGTCCTCACCGTCAGGCGGTTACCACCCTGCGTCGTGCCAGTTCCGGCACGAGTTCCACCATCAGCATCGCCGCAAACATGATCGCACATCCCGCATAGCCGATTGCCGGCAGCGAATCTCCCATCAGGACGGCACCGAAGAGCGCGCCGAACAGGGCCTCGGAGGAGAGGAAGATCGCCGCCTGCGGCGCCGTTGTATAGCGCTGGCCGATGATCTGCAGGACGAAGGCGAGCCCCGAGGAGAGAAGGCCCGCATAGAGGATTTCCGTGAGCGAGCCGCTGATGGCGTCGGCTGTGATCGGTTCCAGCGCCGCACCGCCGAGGGTTCCGCCCAAGGCGCAGACGCCGAACTGCAGGGCGGCGAGCGCGAGCGGCCTGCCGCTTTTGCCGACCGCGATCGGCGTCAGGGTGATCTGGACGGCGAAGAGCACGGCGCAGACCATGACGAGAAGGTCGCCGTCGGTCAGGCCGGAGAGGGAGCCGCCGCTCAGCAGCAGGATGCCGAGGAGCGTCAGCACCGCCGCGGGCCAGACGATCCAGTGCGGTCTGCGGCGCAGGATGAAAACCGCAATCGCGGGAACAAGGACGACGTAAAGCCCGGTGAGGAAGCTCGCATTGGTGACCGTGGTCGTCTTGATGCCGATCTGCTGCAACGTCTGGGCGACGAAGAGGACCGCGCCGATCACGAGGAAGGCGATGAGGTCGCCCGTTGCCAGCGGCCGGCCGGCATTTTTCGCCTCACGCCAGGCAAAGGGCAGCACGGCGAGGAAAGCGAGGCCGAAGCGAATGCCGTTGAACCAGTTCGGCCCGAGCATGTCCATCGCGCTCGACTGCGCGACGAAGCCGCCACCCCAGATGGCGGCGGCAAGCAGCAAGACCAGGTTGGCCTGAATTCGGGACATCGCGTGGCTCTCTCTCGGGGAGGTGGGATGGCGGCAAGCGTTATCAGGCGGTCGCCCGGGCGGCAAGCACCCGCGGCAAGCGAGGCGGGAGGGTCAGGGCGCGCCGGCGCGGGAAACCCGCAGAAGCGCGCCATCGTCCTCGTCGGTCACCAGCAGCACTGCGCCATCCGGCGCGACCTTGACGTCTCGGAGCCTACCGAATTCTCCCTCGAACAGCCGCTCCTCATGCGTGGGGGCGCCGTTGTCGTCGCGCTCGACACGGGCGAGCAACTGGTATTTGAGGGCGGCGACGAGGAAATTGCCCTCCCATTCGGGAAACATCTTGCCGTGGTAGATGTCGATGGCGCCGGGAGCGATCGACGGGTCCCAGTAGTAGATCGGCTGTTCGTAGCCTTCCGCCGCCTGACCGACGCCGATCTCGGCTCCGGAATAGTGCTTGCCGTAGGCGATCACCGGCCAGCCGTAGTTCTTGCCGGCCGTGACCGCATTGATCTCGTCGCCGCCGCGGGCGCCGTGCTCGAGGACGAAGAGCTTTCCGTCCGCGGGGTCGATGACGATCCCCTGGGGATTGCGGTGGCCGATCGACCAGATTTCATGCGCGGCCGTCTCGCTTCTCGCAAAGGGGTTGTCCTGCGGGATGCTGCCGTCGGGCTTGATGTGGAGGATGGAGCCGGCATGGTCCCGCGGGTCCTGGGCACGGTTCATCTCGCCCCGTTCGCCGATGCCGAAGAACAGGCTTCCGTCGGCAGCGATGGCGATCCGCGAACCGAAATGGACTTCGGTTTCGGTGAAGCGGTTCATCTGGAACAGCTTCACCAAGTCTTCCAGGCGATCCTCGTCCGGAGCGAGCGTGGCGCTGAAGAGCGCCGTGCCCTGTCCGCCGGGACCGGGGATCGAGGCGGTGAAGTAGAGCCTGCGGCTGCCGGCGAAATCCGGCGCGAGCGCCACGTCGAGCAGGCCGCCTTGTCCCTCGGCATAGACCTTCGGCAGACCGGACACCGGTTCTCCGACCTTGCCGTCGCGGATGATCCGCAGGCGTCCCGGCCGTTCCGTGACGATGTAGGCGCCGTCCGGCAGGACTTCGACGGCCCAGGGATGGTCGAGGCCGCCGGCCACCTTCGTGACCTCCAGGGGGGCCTTCTGCGAGGGATACTCTTCGGCGAGCGCGGGGGAGGCGGCGAGACCGAGCAGCGGCGCGACCACGGCCAACATTCGCGTGTCGAACGATCGTCTAATGGGCATGATACCTCCCGTTCCTTCCCGCCCCTCTCATGCGGAATATCGGAAGGTTCCGCCGGATTGGCAAGATTGTCGCCGGTCACGAGCCGGTGACGGCGCTTTACCGCCTGCGGCGTTTCCGCTCCGCCTGGATGACATCACGAATGCTCCGGCGCCAGAGGGAGATACTGGCCGATGCCATCCCCACGAAGCCGATCATCATCAGCACCATCAGCACGCGCCGGTCGATCGAGCTGGCAATCCCGGCGCTCTCAGGCCGGACGACGGCCGTGATCGAGCCGGTGGTGAGCGGAGAGACGTCCGGCTCCGGCGCGATGGTCGCACCGGCGGCCCGCGAGGTGGAGGGGCTCGCCGCGCCGGGGGCGACGTCCGCTTGCGCGGCGCTCGCCGGTGATGGCGCGAGTCCGGGTCCCGACGCAAAGAGAAGGCCCGCGGTGAGAAGAACGGTTGCGGCGCTCGCG
>DATGWU010000638.1:0-28344 GCA_035299345.1 Rhizobium sp. | reverse complement strand
TCGGCCCCCTGATGGACCGGAGGCCCAAGGCGCTTTCCGGCGGCCAGCGCCAGCGTGTCGCGATCGGCCGCGCCATCGTCCGCCATCCGGACGTCTTCCTCTTCGACGAGCCGCTCTCCAACCTCGACGCGGAACTGCGCGTGCACATGCGCGTCGAGATCGCCAAGCTGCACAAGGCGCTGAAGTCGACCATCGTCTATGTCACCCATGACCAGGTGGAGGCGATGACGCTCGCCGACAAGATCGTCGTCCTGCGCGCCGGCGTGGTCGAACAGGTGGGCGCGCCGCTCGAACTCTATGACGACCCGGCCAACACCTTTGTCGCCGGCTTCATCGGCTCACCGCGGATGAACTTCCTGAAAGGCCGGATCACCGCCGTCGGCGACAGCCATGCGACAGTGGCACTTACGAGCCGGCCCGACGTGCGGTTCGACCTTCCGGTCCGCTCGAGCGAGGTTGCCGTCGCCGCCGAGGTAAGCCTCGGCATCCGGCCGGAACATTTCCTTCCCGCCGGCGAAGGCGACGCCGACCTGACCATCGACGTCGATGTGGCCGAGCATCTCGGCAATACGAGCTACATCTATGCCGATCTTTCGCCTGACGAACGCATCATCGTCGAGCAGGAAGAATTTCGGTTTGAACAGGACTGCAGCCAACTGACAGTGGGTCTCGACCTCGGCAAGTGCTTCCTCTTCGACGCGCACGGAGTGCGAGTTCGGTAAGTGTTAGGTCCGGCTCTGGAGGGATCAAGCCGGATCCTTGGCCGGCGTCTTGTCTCGGCCCTGGACTGTTGCGGTGCCCATACTCTGCGCAGTGGCTGCATCATCAGCCTCTGGTTCTTGACCTGCCATCGTCTTCGCCGCTTATCTCCATAACCGGAACTGGCATCGTCGTCCTCGGCCACTTCGATCCCCACGCGTTCACCAACCAAACTCGGCGGCATCGCACCTGTCGATCCTGATCAAGGCATGTGCAGTGAGCGATCCATGCCTTACAGGGCAGCTTAAGTACATCCGGCGCGCCATTGCCCATACGGCGTTTGAAGGGAAACGAACCGCTATATAGCCGAATGGACTCTCCCAACTGCATTGTTCGGCAAATCGGTATAAGTCATCCCCTTGAACAAATCAGGAGAAAACATGGAAACCGTGGAAATCAGCAATCGTAGCGACTTTGCTCTGTGGGCCATTGAGCGGGCGCAGGAAATCGTGAGGTCCGAGGGAGCCGCTTTCGCGATGGCCGCTCGTGATATGGACGAGGAGGCTCTGACGAATACTGCGGCCGTCCTCGGCAAGGCCATCAGTGATGCGATGTTGGAAGTGTTTGACGGCTTGATAGGTGAGTAGCGGTGGGTAAGGCTACATGTGGGCCATTCACCATTATTCTGGTATAGATTCTGGTCAACGAGATCCAGGTCCCCGCCCTTTCCCCTTTTGCTGGGAAATGCCAGAAAGCAGTGCGGCGAGGTCATTATCTCAAACGGGGCCGCCGCGGCAAATGTCCTGGGTCTGACTACCCAGGACCATGTCCGCTCCGTCTACCTGACATCCGGCCGCAGCCGAACAATAAGCCATGTAAAGCAGATGGTCGAGCCTAGGCATATGCCTCGCTGGCAATTGGCCTTGGCCGGATGGCCCGTCGGCGTTGCGGTCGCGCTCGCCTAGCTTGGGTCGGAAATGACCGATGAAGGGAATAATCCCCCGAACGAGTTTAGCAGCGGCACCATCGTTTCCGACCTGACTGGCAAGAAGCGTGGAAAGCTCAGCTCAGGGCTCATACTGTTTTGCAAAAACGGTACAACGGCCGACTGCGTAGAGCGACGGTCACCTTCCCGCTGGATCCGGCCGTTGATCGCCATCATGCTGGCGCCGATACGGGCGCCTTCACCGATCATGTCTTCGCCGCGTGCTCCGTTCCCGGCACCGGATGCTTCAACGATCTGCGATGGACTTGGCCCTGGTCATAGCTTTACGACCGTCTTACGGGCAAGCAGACCTTGCGGCGCAAACAGCAGCACGGCAATGACCAGCAGGATGGTGAAGGCATCGCGGTAGCTCAGCAGGCCTTCGGGCAGGTAGGCCTGCAGGAAGACCTCGATGAAACCGAGCAGGAAGCCCCCGGCGACAGCACCCGACAGGCTGCCGAGCCCGCCGATGATCGCAGCGATGAACGCCTTCAGCACCGGCAAGAAGCCCATCAGTGGATCGACGCTGCCGCGCTGGGCCACCCAGAGGATGCCGGCGACGCCCGCAAGCAGGCCTGAGATCGCAAAGGCGGTCGCGACGACGGCATTGGCGCGGATGCCCATCAGACGTACGATAGCGAAATCCTCCGATGCCGCGCGCATGGCGCGGCCAAGGACGGTGGTGCGCAGGAAGAGGTTCAGCCCGACGAGCATGATCACCGTCACCAGGATCGAGGTCGCCTGGATCATACCGATTTGCAGGCCACCGATCTCGATCGTCCCCGACAGGCTCATCGGCATCGGAACCGGCTTCGGCCGGGCCGAGATGAAGTTCTGGAAGAGCACGCGCAGGATGGCGCTGACGGCGAAGCTGGTGAGAAGCAGGGTCGTGCCGCTCGCCCCGCGCACGGGGCGGAAGGCGGTGCGCTCCATCAGCAGCACGAGCGCGATAGCGACCGCGAGCGCCACGACGACCGCAAGACCGAAGGACAGGCCAAAGATCAGCGCGAAGCAGAGGCCGTACCCCGCCGCCGTCATCAGCTCGCCATGGGCGAAGTTGATCAGGCCCATGATCGAAAAGACGACCGCAAGGCCGAGCGCCAGAAGCGCGTAGGTGCCGCCGAGGCTGAGCGCGTTGACCAGTTGCTGCAGGAACATGTCCATCGGTAAAACTCCTTGTCGTCGGTCACGCGCCCAGGTAGGCGCCTTGGACTTCAGTGGAATTGCGAAGCTCGGCCGCGCTGCCCGAGAGCACCAGCCGGCCGTTCGCCATGACGTAGCCGGCGTCGGCGATCTCGAGCGAAAGGGAAACGTTCTGCTCGACGAGCAGGATCGTCAGTCCGCGGTCCCGCAGTCCCGCGATCAGCTCGAAGATCTGGTCGACGATCTGCGGCGCAAGCCCGAGCGAAGGCTCGTCGAGCAGCAAAAGATCGGGCGAGGACATCATCGAGCGCGCGATCGCCAGCATCTGCTGCTCGCCGCCCGAAAGCGATCCGGCCTTCTGGTGCAGCCGCTCCTTAAGGATCGGAAAGCGCGAGAGCATGTCCTCGCGCACCTGGTCGATCGCCCCGCGACCCTTATGCATCGCCCCGCCGAGCAGCAGATGCTCGTCGACTGTCAGCGTCGGGAATATGCGGCGTCCTTCCGGCGTCAACGTCATGCCCATCCGCACAATCATCTCTGGGGGAAGCGCGGAGATATCCTTGCCGTCGAAGATCACCCGGCCGGCCTTCTTGGCGGCGAGGCCGACGAGCGCGTTGAGCGTCGAGCTCTTGCCCGCGCCGTTGGCGCCAAGCAACGTGACGATCTGGCCCTTGTGGACCTTGAGGTCGACGCCCTTCAGCGCCTCAACGGGACCGTAGGCCACCTTGAGGCCACTGACCTCAAGCAGAGGGGTCCGGTCGGCAATCTTACTCATCATCATCGGGCAAAATCCTTGCTGTGGCACAACCGCCTCAGCCTCAAAACAGCACGAAATCCGACAGGCTACTCTCCGGCGCGCCGCCGGAAAGTAGCTTTGTACGTTACGGCGCAGGAACGTCGGCGGCGTCCGGCGCGCCCTGGCTGACCAGCGAGCGGTTTCCGCCTTCGATGCGCACCAGCGAGACCGAGCGCAGCGGCATGCCCTGCGTGCCGGCATAGCTGATCGCACCCGTCACGCCCTGCACGCCTTCGAGCGATGCGACGGCTTCGCGGATCGCGGTCGACTCGATGCCATCGGCCTTCGTGACCGCCGCCTCGATGACCTTGCCGAGGTCGTAACCATTTGCGATGTAGACGGTGTCCGGATCCTGGCCGAACTTGGCCTTGTACTTCGCGTTGAAGGCGGCAAGAGGACTGCCTTCGGTCGCAAATCCCGCGGTGGTGAACACGACGCCGTCGACCAGCGGGCCGAGGCCGAAGGTAGTGGGGGAATCGATGCCGTCGCTGCCGAGGATCGGCGTGGTGACGCCCGCACCGCGCAGCTGGCGGATGAAGGCCGGGAAGTCCGGCTCGTAGGCAGCCGTCATGATGACGTCAGGTGCGGGGTTCAGAGCCTTGATCTTCGTGACTTCGGCGCTGAAGTCCTGCTGGCCCATGCTGAAGGTACCCTCGCCGAGAAGCTCGCCACCCTTTGCTCTGAAGCTGGCGGCAAAGTATTCGGGCAGTTTGAGCGTGTAGGCCGTGTCCGGCGACTTCAGAATATAGGCCGTTTTGAACCCCTTGTCCTTGGCATAGCCGGCAAGCACGGCCGCCTGCACGTTGTCGGCCGGATAGTTGCCGAACATGTAGTCACCAACGGCCAGCGGCATGGTCGGTGTCGTGGCGCAGAAGGAGAAGGTCGGGATCTGCGCTGCCTGGGTGATCTGGCCGGCGGCGATCGACGGATCGGCATCGCAGGGCGTGATCAGGATCTTGATGCCCTCGTCTACCAGTTCCTGGGCGACGAGGGCAGTCTGCGCCGCATCCGAACGGGTATCCTTGGCGACCAGCTTGATAGGGAACTTGCCGACGATGCCCCCGGCCGCGTTGATTTCGTCGACGGCCATTTCCAGTCCCTTCAGGGACGGCTGGTCGTAGGGTGCAAGACCACCGGTCTGGGCGGTCGCAAGCCCTATCACGAGATCGTCGGCCAGTGCCGGAAGGGCCAGGGCACCGAGCGCGGTGGACAGGAAGAAGACCTTCAATGTCGATTTCATTATTATGCTCCTCTGGGTGGTTATGCTTGATTGCCGGCGGCAAGCGGATCAAAATCCGGTGCGGCGGCTCCGGCTACGGGTTGTGCACGGTGCGTCCCGGCGCGGCGGCGGCCGATATAGGCTTCGATCACCGCGGGGTTCGACTGGATCTCGCTCGGCGTGCCGACGGCGATCTGCTGGCCTTTGTTCAGCACGACGACGACGTCACACAGCTGCATGATCAGCTTCAGGTCGTGCTCGACGACGAGCAGGCCGAGGCGGTGCTTCGTGCGGATGCGGTCGAGCACGGTCATCAACTCCTGCGTCTCTGCCGGGTTCATACCGGCCGCCGGTTCGTCGAGCAGCAGGTAACGTGGCTTGAGCGCCAGCGCGCGGGCGATCTCCAGGCGTCGCTGCGCGCCGTAGGAAAGCGTGCCGGCGAGCTGGCCGGCGACGTCGACCAGGCCAACCTCCGAAAGCGCCTCGAACGCAAGATCGACGGGATCGCGGTCCTCGGCGACCGCGCTCGCGGCGACCGTGACGTTTTCCAGCGCCGTCAAGTTCCTGAAGAGGCGGATGTTCTGGAAGGTGCGCGCAAGGCCAGCGACCGGCACCCGATAGGCCGGAAGCGAGGCCACCTCCGTGCCGCCGATCATCACTCGCCCGGTCGACGGAGGCACGACGCCGGACACGCTGTTGATGAGGGTCGACTTCCCCGCGCCGTTCGGGCCGATCAGGCCGGTCACGAGACCCGGACGGATGTCGAAATTGGCGTTCTCGAGCGCCACCAGCCCTGAAAAGCGCTTGCCGACATTCTCGACCCGCAACGTGCCGCCTTCCGCGACCGGCGCCTGTGCGACATCCGGCGTCGAAACCGGCTTGGCAGCGCCGGCCGCAAGGCGCTTGAGGAACGGTAATTGCTCGTCGATCTCGCGAACGCCGAGAAGGCCGTCCTGCAGGCGGTACATGACAAGCAGGATCGCAAGCCCGATGCCGATATCGGTCAGGCCGAAGACGGTCGGCAGGGAGAAGACGCCGAAATCGACGCCGCCCTCGAGCTTTCGCAAGAGCTCCACAATCAGCATGATCACGGCCGCGCCGACGACAGCCCCGGAAACGGTCGTGATGCCGCCAAGGATCAGCATGGCGAGCAACATGAAGGTGAGGTTGAAATAGAAGTCCTTCGGCGAGAAGGCGCCGATGAAGTGGGCGAAAAGAACGCCGGCCACACCTGAAAGGACGGCCCCCAGCACCCAGGCGAGGAAGCGGTGCAGGCGGACGTTGACGCCGACGGCTGTCGAGGCGATCTCGTCCTCGCGCGAGGCGCGCAGCTGCATCCCCGCGCCGGAGTCCCGATAGATGCGGGCGATGGCCACGGCGGCGATCGCGAACGGGAGGGCGACCCAAAGGTTCACGGCACGTGGGATTCCGAAGAAGGTCTGGCTGCCGCGGGTGAAGTCGCTGGAGGCGACAAGCACGACATGCACGATCACCAGGAAGCCGAGCGTGCAGATCGAGGCCGAAGAGCCGGCGAGCCGCGCCACCGGGATGCCGATGGCGACCGCCACCAGCGCCACGACGACTAACGCCACGGCGAGCGCGGGCAGGAATGGCATGCCCCAGCCCATCAGCCATTCCGGCAAGTGCGGCAGTGCCGTCTTCTGCACGATCGGATTGATGGTCAGGAGGCTCGACGCGTAGGCAGCGATCGCCATGAAGCCGACGTTGCCGAACGAAATGATGCCGGAATTGCCGCTGTAGACGCCGATGCCGATGACGGCCACGACATTGATAAGGAACAGCGTCACCAGCCGTTCGCCGCTCCCCGGAAAGAGAGTGGTCGCCACAAGTGCCGCGACCACAAGGGGGAGAACCGTCGCAATGATTCCGACGACGGTCCCGCGCCGTATGCGCACCATCAGCATTCTCCCGTTTTCAGGCCCCTGTTTGTCGGACCGTTCCCGCAACAAACGTTAATCGAGAAAATTCATATGTCAATCTTGTTTCATTTTTTATTGTCTGCTAGCAACAATGTAACAAAATGAAAATCAATGCGCATGAAAGTCGATCTGGCGCCTATCACGAGGGGAGGCAAGGCAATGGCCATTCGAGACCGCCTGACAGACGGAGAAATCGCCTTTACCCGGTCGGAACTGAAGATCGTAAGGCAGTTGCTCTCGAACTATCCAGCGGCCGGCCTGAACACCGTCGCACACCTCGCTTCGGCTGCCGGCGTCAGCAATCCCACGGTCGTGCGCTTCGCCAACAAGCTGGGCTACGAAGGCTACCCGCAGTTCCAGTCAGCGCTTCTGGGCGAGGTCCAAGAGCGGATGAGTTCGCCGTTGTCGATGCTCGACGCGCGCAAACCGTCGCTGGAGCAGGAGAACTTCTACCAGTACTTCCTGCGCGCCAGCATCCATGCCCTGGAATCATCGATGCAGATGCTGCCGCCGGATGATTTCGAGGCCGCAGTGGATGCGGCGGCTGACCTCAACCTACGCGTCCATTGCCTGGGCGGCCGCTTCAGCGGCTTCCTGGCGGGACTTCTGTGGGCACACATGAAGCAACTGCGCACCGAGACCCGCTGGATCAACGGCGCCCAGGCCGATCAGGTCGACCAGCTCGTCGATCTCGGCAAGCGGGACGTGCTGTTCGTCTACGACTACCGGCGCTACCAGATCGATACCATCCGCTTTGCCCGCCAGGCGGCAAAGCAGGGTGCGCGCATCGTGCTGTTCACCGACCGCTGGGTCTCGCCGATCGCGGAATTTGCCTCCGTCATCCTGATGGCCCCGGTCGATACTGTATCGCCCTACGACACGATGGTGCCGGCCATTGCCCAGACCGAGGCGCTGATCGCCCGCCTCACCGCCCGGCTGGCGACCCAGTCCCGCACCCGGATCGAGCGCATGGAGGACCTGCGCCGCAGCTACGGCATAACCGAAGACGCATTCAGCACGCCCGTCGACGGCGGCGCATGAGACCTGCCCGCGAGGCGGAACCGAAATCCATCTGGAGGACAGACATGACTGCGATTGAAGTGCAATACGGCAAGGATCTGCTCAGGCGCGACAGCGCCTATGCACCCGGTATGACCGCCCTGCTCTACGTCGACATGCAGCGCATCTGGTGCGAGCCGAACCTCGATCCAACCCATCCGCAGGATGCCGGAAGCTATTATCATAGGCGTCTGCGCGAGAAAGTGATCCCGAACCAGGCCCGCATCCTCGAAGCGGGTCGCAAGGCCGGCTGCAACGTGCTGCACACAGTCATCGAAAGCCTGACGCTCGACGGCCGCGACCGCTCGCTCGACCACAAGCTATCCGACATGCACGTGCCGAAGGGCTCGCCCGAGGGACAAATCATCCCGGCACTGGCGCCCATCGACAACGAAATCGTCCTGCCAAAGACGTCGTCCGGCGTGTTCAATTCGACCAACATCGACTACGTGCTGCGCAACCTCAATACGCGCTATCTCATCATTGCCGGCGTCATCACCGATCAGTGCGTCGACATGGCCGTGCGCGATGCGGCCGACCGCGGCTATCTCGTGACGGTGGTCGACGACGCCTGCGCCACCTACAGCCAGGAACGCCACGCGGCGGCCCTTCGCGCCTATTCCGGCTACTGCTGGATCACCGACACCGAAACCGTCATCAGCCGCCTGAAGGCCCTCGGTCCGGCCTGAGCCGGCGTCGATGCGCGTACCGGTAAAATCCGCAAAGGGAACATCATGAGCGACAGCAGCAACGGCAAGGCAATCTCCGACCTGATGGAGCTTGCAACCTTCGTCACCACCGACATTGCCGGCATCACTCGCGGCCGCAGCTTTGCCGCCTCCGACATCGACGGCTACCTGCGCAAGGGGGTGGGTTGGGTGCCCGCCAACCTGGCGCTGACACCGTTCGACCTGATCGCCGATCCGAACCCTTGGGGCTCGGCCGGCGACCTGCGCCTGATCGCCGATCCGGCCAGCAAGGCGCGCGTCACCTGCCTGCCGGACGTGACGCCGCTGCACTTCTACCACTCGGACATCACCAACCTGAAGGGCGAACCCTGGGACTGCTGCGTGCGCGGCTTTCTGAAGGCGACGCTCGCCGAGTTCGAAAAGGAAGCCGGCCTGAAAGTAGTCGGTGCGGTGGAGCAGGAGTTCCAGCTTCTCGGCGTCGACTGGCCGGCGGCTCCCGCTTTTGGCCTGCGCGCCCAGCGCCGCGCCGAGCCCTTCGGGTCGCTGCTAATGACCGCGCTGAATGAGGCCGGCGCCGAACCGGAGATGTTCCTGCCCGAATACGGCAAGGACCAGTTCGAGATCACCTGCCGTCCGGCACCCGCACTCGTTGCCGCCGACCGCGGCGCGACGATCCGTGCCGTGACCAAGGAAGTCGCCGCCCTCTTCGGCTGGAATGCCAGCTTCGCGCCGAAGACCGACCCGGACGGCGTCGGTAACGGCGTGCACCTGCATGTCAGCTTCACCGATCTGGAGAACAACCCGGCCACCTTCGATGTCTCGCGTCCCGGCCGCCTCTCCAAGGTCGCAGGCTCGTTTGCCGCCGGCGTCATCAAGCACCTGCCGGCGCTCGTCGCCTTCACCGCGCCATCTGTTCTTTCCTACATGCGCCTGGTGCCGCATCACTGGAGCGCGGCCTACACCTGCCTCGGCGAGAAGAACCGTGAGGCGACGCTGCGCATCTGCCCGACGCTGGACCTGCCCGGCAGCAATCCGGCCAAGCAGTTCAACATGGAGTATCGTGCCGCGGACGCGTGCGCGAGCCCGCACCTTTCGCTGGCCGTTGTCCTCATGGCAGGGCTCGAAGGCATCCGCGCCGGCCTCGAACAGCCGCCACTGGTCAACTCTGATCCTTCGGATTTGTCCGCGCAAGACCAGCGGAAGCTCGGCATCCGCCGCCTGCCGGCCAGCCTTTCGGAAGCGCTCGACACGCTCGCCGCCGACAAGGTGGTGACGAACTGGTTCTCCAAGGACTTCCTTGATTGCTACTTCGCCATGAAGCGCAAGGAGATCGAAATCGTCGGGGACCTCTCGCCGGAAGACCTCTGCACCCGCTACGCTTCCGTTTACTGAGTGATGGATGGATCATGACTTCGACGACAGCCATCAACCGCCCTGAGAACCGATGGCGGCACGACCCCCGTCAGCCATTGCTTGCGATCGACGAGCCGCCGCCTTATGCGGTGTTCAATCCCGACGGCACCTCGCCGTATCTGCTGCTCTGCGAGCACGCCTCCAACCGCATTCCGCAGGCGCTCGGCGACCTCGGCTTGCCGGAGCCGGAACGCCAGCGCCATATCGCTTGGGATATCGGCGTCAACTCCCTTGCCCAACACTTGAGCCGCACGCTGGATGCGCCGCTTTTTATAGCGAACTATTCGCGCCTGGTAATCGACTGCAACCGCCCGCTCGGCGCGTCTTCGGCGATCCCAGAGGTGAGCGAAGCGACCGAAATTCCGGGCAACATCGGCCTGACGGACGCCGAAAAGGCGCAGCGGATCGAGACGCTGTTCATGCCTTTCGCCGATGCGGTGGCAAGGCGGCTGGACGTGTTGCAACAGCAAGGCAGACGCCAGTTGATCGTCGGCATCCATAGCTTCACGCCGGTCTACTTCGGCAAGCAACGCCCATGGCATGCGGGTATCCTCTACGGGGAAGCGACCAACTTC
This sequence comes from Rhizobium sp., assembly GCA_035299345.1. GTDB lineage: Bacteria > Pseudomonadota > Alphaproteobacteria > Rhizobiales > Rhizobiaceae > Allorhizobium. The sequence continues at coordinate 17,826 of DATGWU010000638.1, read as the reverse complement.
GGCCAGTCGCTGATCCGTGAGCTGCGGTCGGAGACCGCCCTGACGATCGGTGACAACGAGCCCTACAACATCCATCCCGACGAAGACTACACGGTGCCCGTCCATGCAGACGCCCGTGGCCTTCCAGGCGCGCTTGTCGAGGTGCGCCACGACCTGATTGATACGCTTTCCGGCGTCAGCGACTGGGGCAACCGCCTCACCCGTTGCCTGCAAGCCGCGCTGAAAGATCATCCGTGATATCGGGCAGGCTCTACGATCGCAACCGGCAGGCCATCGATGTTGGAGACATGCGCTACCTTCGGACTGATTGAATTGCCCTAGATCAGACACGTTTACATATATATTACAATGTCTTAGCGCCTGATTCCGTCCCTCCCGCAAACGACCTCGGCAACAGATCGGACAGCAGCACCGAGATCCGCCAGGGTTGCCGCAACCGTCCGCGAGCCGAAGTCGGATGCTTCGGTCTGGCGCCGCCAGCGGCGGATCACCAGACCCAAGGATCCCGACTTTTCCGCTGCAAACTGGAGCCGGCGCGACACCGTCATCGGCAGGCGCACGAGTTAGGCGATCACGGCGCCGAGGCCGCCATAGCGTAGCGCCTCCTCGAAGCTGGCGAGCATCGCTTCGGCCGCTGATCGAGAAAGTCCGGAGGTACTGTGAGGCAGATGAAATCGGAGCCAAGACTGTGACACTCAAGCTCAAGTATGCCGATTTCAGCCAGATCACCCGCAGCAAGCCTTGCTCCGAAGCACTGCCGGAGATCGCCGATCTTGAAGACATCGTCAGCGTCCTCCTTGCGCCGATCTTCCCAGTGAAAAGAGGGATACGCCTCCTCGGCGTCACCCTCTCGTCACTGGAACGGCGAACGCCGGTAGTGGAATCGCAGCTGCCGCTGGCGCTTTGACCGCCGGCATCGGCCGCGGAATCTCGTCCTCGGGAACCAGTACGTCGAGCAAGACGATGCATTGATCACGGCTACGTACCGCCGCCATCTGGCACCTCAAGAGGTCTCGAGCCGAAGACCCGCGATGTGCGGTCCATGATCGATCGTTGCGAAAGGTGTTGGGCGGTAGCGGCGGGTTGCGGAACCGTTGACGGTGTCGAAAACGAGACTCCTGAGACTATGGGCTCCAGATCAAGTTGTGGCCGGCGCTCTGGCGACGGGCGGTCTTGATGGGATACGAACCCCAAGGCGCGTCACTTGTCATTTGTCTTTAGGCAGCAATTTCAAATTGTTAGATATGAAATTGGGTGGACTCAACCGAAATTCTCGATGAGGTTCTCTTAGGTGTTTAGCGCGTTGTTGAGGTCGTGCAATCCGACCATCAGCATCATGGGGTCAGACGGAGAGGACAGGAAGCCGACGGCCTCATAAAAGGCTCGTGCGTCATTGGAAATCGCATGGACCAGCACACCGCGGATGCCGAGTAATTCAGCGGCATTGAGCAGACGCAGGCTCGCGTCGCGCACTAACGCCCTGCCGATACCACGCCCCTGATAGGATTGATCAATGGCCAAGCGCCCAAGCACGGCGACCGGGATTGGATCAGGCATATTGCGCCGAAAACGGCCAGGTGCTTCCGGCTGTTTTACTGCGCCGGAGGAGAGCGCGTAATAGGCAATAACACGGCTTCCCTCGCACACGACGAAGGTACGCGATGCGCCGCCTGCCTGATTGGCACGGGCGCGGCGACGCAGCCAGTCGTCCAGTTCAGGGACGCCGGAATTGAATTCGGCCAGTTCATGATGATCGGCCAGGGGTGCCGGTGCGCTGAGGGTCACGCCTCATCCCACGGCGCTTTGGTCGACATGGTACGTTTTAGACGCTCATTGAGCTGCGCGGGCGCATCGAGTCGAGCAAGGTATTCGGCATAGATTTCGGGGCTTACCGTGAAGATAGTACGGTCGAGCAGCACTTCCTCGGCGCGGCGCTCGGAAGCCTCCAACATGAAATCCGTGCGCGTTTTGCCGAGTAACTCGGCGGCGCGATCGATCAAGTTGCGGGTCGCAGGCTTGATGCGCATATTCAGCGGCACGCTTACGTCCGGGCTTTTACTCGTGTGTGAGGTCGGCATGGGAGACTCCTATTTGCACGGATTTATATAGCGTAACGACATCATCCTTACAAGCTTCGTAAAGACATCGTCATTACACATCTCGCGCATTCCTATTTCGCCGCATTTAGTTCATAACGCCTTGAAGGGATACGGACCTAAGACCCAGTAGTTGAAATGCGACGGAAGCTCGTCATCCTCGGTTTCCGGTGGTAGGTGCTGCAATCGAACGTTTAACGCTACCTTGTCCAGTCTTCCACCCGTAAGCCGGGTACGCGATCAAATTCTCGGCGATTATTGGTGACCATGATCAGTCCGCGCGAGCGAGCGTGTCCGGCAATCAGCTGATCAAATGGACGCATAGGAGTTCCATTGCGCGCCAGTTCGGCTCGCAATTGTCCCGTATGGCTCGCAGCCGGTTCATCGTAAGGCAACACCTCGAGACGCGCCGCGAAGCCCTCGACAACGGGGAGGTTCTTTTCAGGGCTGGCTGACTTTTCCGCTCCGTAAATTAGCTCCATAAAGCTAACCGAGCTGATGCACAGTTGATCATGGAAACGATTGAACGCCTCGCGCACCTGCTCCGGTCGATTCTTGATCGTAAAAATGCAGATGTTGGTGTCCAGCATGTACTTGAGCATTACAATGCCTCGCGTTCCTGCGAAACAGGCTGATCACGTTCACTCATGAAGTCAGCTGTCGCCGCCGCTCCTTCAAACCAGCTGTCCCAAACCTCGCCAGCAGGTGCGATAATGCGTGTGCGTCCCACCGCAACGATATCGACGCGCTTCACATCATCAGGCAAAGCGACCGCCTTTGGCAGACGGATTGCTTGGCTCCGGTTGCTCTGGAATACTGCCCCCTGCTCCATCTGCATAACTCCGATATTGTTCGAACAGCGACATCGCTTACCTAGTCCTCTTGTTGGGATATGTCAATGGGATATACATCGGGAATTCCGTCCACTAACATTGATTAGCGCTATAACCTGTTGCCCTCGCAGTTGAGCGGATTCGAACTTTCGACCCTGTTGTTTGTCGTGGATAGAACACATCTCACCTGCGCCAGTTGGAGATGTCGGGCCTCGCCAGCGATCGTCCCTATCCCGGTCGTAGCCGCTGTTCGTCCAGACCGAAGAAAGGCCAGGGGAGAGCGTATTAACGGGAAACCTCGAGGGCAGGTATCAACGATCAATCAATTATTGGCCAGACTCTAGGCTAATTTTTTTTGGCGCGATTCCCAGAGCAAAGACTGATTTTATGACTCAAGAATCATATTGCCAGCTGATTCATGCGCATTGATTATCAGGCTATATGCTGATAGAATGTTCATCACGATCAGCTTACAGACTGAGGTTAATGCATGAAAAGCGACAGTCGAAAGAGGGGGCGGCTGCGGCTCGATGAAAGACTTCGAGCGCTCCAACCTATTGACCGGTTCAGGGCGCCGCCAAAGGGATGGGTGCGCGCACTCCGCGACGCGCTCGGAATGACGGGCGCGCAGCTCGGAACACGCATTGGCGTGCGACCTCAAACTGTTGAAGCCATCGAGAAGTCGGAAGCCGCAGGCACGATTCAACTCAACACGTTACGTCGCGCAGCTGAGGCGCTGGATTGCACGCTCGTCTATGCCCTCGTTCCAAACAGTTCACTTGAGGCAGTCATCGAGGCGCGCGCGCGGAAAATCGCAACGCGCGAGCTTCAGCGCGTCGCGCATACGATGCGGCTCGAAGCTCAAGGCACGGACGAGTCAGACTTCGAATCTCGCGTCCAAGCATACATTCGCGACAGACTCTCCGAGCGCGACCTCTGGAACGAGACATGACAGACCTATTTCAGGAGCCTGAGGACGCCACACCCCTTCAGCCAAACGAGCGCGAAGGATTGCTTCAGACATGGATAACACACCGTCGCGACCTCAACGAAGCGGAACAGGAAAACATTGTAGAAGGTGCGGCGTGGGTGCGCGGCCGTCGGCGGGTGTCGCTTGAGCGAATGCTCAGCGAAGAGTTCATCAGAACACTGCACAAGCGGATGTTCGGAGATGTCTGGGAGTGGGCCGGCACATTCCGAACGACGGAGCGCAACATCGGTGTCGGGGCTTACCGTATCGGAGTGGAGCTTGCAGGCTTGTTGAGCGACATCCGTTACTGGATCGAGCACGAGACGTTTCCGCCGGATGAGATTGCGATAAGGTTCCACCATCGCCTGGTCGCGATCCACCCGTTTCCGAATGGAAATGGCCGTCACGCTCGCTTGGCAGCCGACCTTCTGATCGAACGTCTTGGTGGCGAGCGTTTCAGTTGGGGCTGCGGCAGTCTGGGCGACGTTGGCGAATTACGCGCTCGATACGTCGCAACCCTGCGCGCAGCAGACAATCATGATATAGCGCCACTGATGGAATTCGCACGCACCTGACAGGCGCCGGCTCGCGCGTATATTTTTCGCCTTGATGCGATACGAACCCGCTATGCGGTCGTCCAGCAGCCATGCCGGCATAACTATCGTTCTAGTTTGGGTAGCCAGGACCGCTCCGGATAGTGCCGCTCTCGGCCCATTGCAGCCATCCGAACCTGCTTGCGTTACGGCGAAAATCGGCCTTTATCGGATTTCCCTATGCAGATCGGCGGCAAACCGCGCCGCACAAGGTTGGGCGCGTCTGCCGCTGTCGTTGCAGCGTCCATCAGCCGTCGGTCGAGACAGTGACGCATTTCCAGGTTTCGATCTCCTGCTGCAGGCGTTCGATCCTGTCGGAGACGAGTTTGAGCGCGTCGCTGCCAAGCAAGAGCTGCGGCGGCGGAGCGTCGGACGCGATCAGGCGAAGGACGGCCGCTGCGAGTTTGGCTGGATCGCCGAGTTGCTTGCCGCTCTTTTCCTGACGCGCCTCTCTGATCGGATCAAACAGCGCATCGTAGTCCGCAATAGACCTCTCCGTGCGGATCATCGAACGTCCGGCCCAGTCCGTTCGGAACGAGCCGGGGCAGAGCGAGGTGACGTGCACACCGAAGGGGGCCATTTCGGCGCGCATGACCTCGGAGATGCCCTGGAGGGCGAACTTGCTGCCGCAGTAGTAGGCAATGCCGGGCATGGTGATCATTCCGCCCATCGAGGTGACGTTCACGACGAAACCGCGGTGCCTTTTCCGGAAACGCGGCAGGAAGGCCTTCGCGACCGCAACGGCACCAAAAACGTTCACATCGAACTGGCGTCGCATCTCTTCGAGCGGCGATTCTTCGAGGATACCTTCGTGGCCGTAGCCGGCATTGTTGATCAGGACGTCCACCGGCCCGTGGTCTATTTCTACCTGTTCGACGATGTCGGGTATCCGGTCGAATTCGGTAACGTCGCACAGGACGGAACGGACGGCCGGGAGGCGTTCCGCAAGGCTTGCGCGCGACGCTTCGGAGCGGATGGTGCCGACAACCGTGTGGCCCTGATTGCTAGCAGCCGTGGCAATGGCAAGACCGAGGCCCGAATTGGCTCCGGCAATGAAGAAGGTCTTCTGAGACATGCTTCGACTTTCTCTTCTTGTTTGTTGGATGTCTTTGACTGATAATCTTCGATGTCCGATGTGCCGAGGTCAAAACCTATGAAACTCTTGCCAAATCCTATGAATATGGAGAGCGGGCATGCGATGCGCCAGGCGCTGGTGGAATTGGCCGGACATCTCGCCCCCGATGAGGGATACAATCAGACGGGGCTTACCGGCCTTCGCATTCTCAGGACGGAGGCGGTCCTTCATGACGTTCCGGTGCTCTACAAGCCCGGGGCCGTCTTCGTGTTGCAGGGGCGCAAGCAAGGCATGCTGGAAGGAGAAGTGTATCTCTACGACGAGGAGCATTATCTGGCAGTGTCGGTACCCGTTCCGTTCCGGATGGAATCCGTCGCCAGCGCGGAACGGCCGCTGCTTGCGATCTATGTGGAGTTCGACATGCCGCTGGCCGCCGAGATCGCCTCGGAAATCGAGAGGCGATCTTCCGGGCCGTCGGCCGCCGTGGCGAAAAGTCTGGTATCCAGCAGGATGGAACCCGATATCGAGGACGTGTTGCTGCGTCTGTTGAAGGCGCTGACCGATCCAGTCGAGGCTGCGGTGCTGGGCGCAGGCATCCTGCGCGAACTGCACTATCGGGTTCTCGTTGGCCCTCAGGGTGGTGCGATGATATCGGCGCTACAGCAGAGGGGCACGTCGGGGAAAATCGTGCAAAGCCTCGCCCGGCTGCGCGAGACCTACTGCTCGGACGTGTCAGTCGCTGCGCTGGCCAGCAGCGCCGGCATGAGCGTTCCGTCCTATCACGCGCATTTCAAGGCGCTGACCGGCAGCAGCCCGATGCAATACGTCAAGGCCATGCGGCTTCACGAGGCCAGATTGATGATGGCGCGCCAGGACAGGACGATTGCAGAAGTCGCTCTCTCGGTTGGCTATGTCAGCCCCGCTCAGTTCAGCCGCGACTTCAAACGGCACTTCCGCCGCACCGCCTCAGAAGAGGCGAAATGGGTTCGCCAGCATCTCGGCGCGGTTGTCTTGGGGCTTTAGAGCGATTGTCCGTTTCTGGCGCTGAGCGGCAGACGCTTCTCGGCCCGAAGCAGTTGTGATAGGGAAACTCCGAGAGGCCTCACTCCCTGGGTGTATTCGATCTAAACTAAGAGCCCAAGGGGGGTCGGGTAAAATCTCTTGGCCGCGTCTTCGCCTTCAACGGATCTGAACGTAGAACCCTCTCTCGCGAGAGCCATATGACTTTTCAGATGCTTGACCAAATTCAACGGCAATCCATGAGCTGATCCTTTTCGGCAACCGGACGCTGGCAAAACGGTTCTACGGCTGCCAATCTGTCATGTGTAACACATTTCCTCCGAGCTTCTGAAACGCCCGCTGGCGGCAGGAGAAGACGATAATCTGCTGGTCCCGAGACTGCCTGTGCAGTGCGTCGAACATCTTCTCGATGCGGTCGTCGTCCGAATAGACCAGTGCATCATCAAGGATGACGGGCGCTGGCCGGCCATCGCGCGCGAGCAGCCTCGCAAAGGCGAGGCGCGTCAGCACGGACAGCTGTTCCCGCATCCCGCCGCTGAGCCGATCGACGTCTTCCTCCAGCCCGTTGCGCAGAATGGTCTGGGGTAGAAGCGTCTTGTCATCGAAGGAAATTGAAACGTCGTCGAAGAGCAGCTTGAGCAGCGGCGCCAGTTCAGCCATGACAGGCTTGAGGTAGAGTTCTCGGGCCTCGGACCTGGCATTTTCCAACGCGGCGGTCACGCGCTGCAGGACAGCCACCTCCTTCTCGAAGGCAGCCACCCGCGCGGTCGCGGCAGTGAGCGCATCCCAGGTCTCCCGCCATTTCTCTTCCACCGCCTCGTCGGATTGCGCCCGGATCTCTGCGTTCAGTCCGGCCATGGTCTCCCGCAGCACATTGATCTCCTTGTCAACCGCTGCTTCGATAGAGCGGGCGCGCGTCAATGCCGCCTCGATGGACGCGAGATCACCAGCGTCTGCTCCTACTCTCAGCGCATGTGCCTCCGCCTCAGAAAGCGATTGGTCTAGATCGGTCAGCGTGGACGACAATGCGCGTTCGCGCTCTGCACGCGCTTCTTCTGGCCCCAGAACCGCAGCCAACTGCGCCTGATGGGACATAAGAGACGCCAACGCCGTTTCAGCAGCGACGAAGGCTTCGTCAGCACGGGGCTGTTCTGGCACTACCTCGCGCAGGGCGAGGCGCGCGTGCTTTCGGCGTTCTTCGGCTTGCGCCACCGCTGTCCGGAGCAGCGTCGGATCCTCAGTGGGGTCGACAACTTCGAGGCTGACTGTGTCAGCCGCGGCGACAGCCTCTCTCAACTTCGCCAAGCCCTCCGGAGCGATGAAGGATAGCCGGCCCCGTAACTGGTTCAGGTCAGCTTCGGCCTGCTGTGCCCTCTCCTGCCGATCCCGTGCCGCAGAGAGGCTGTCTACGCCCATTGAGGCAAGGAGCGCGCTTCGTGCCGCTTCTGCCTGCACCAGTTGACCGTCATTCCGACCGGCGCGGTTCGATCGCAGCGTGATTGTTCCAATTCCTGGAAGAGCAAGCCGAGCCTGCCCCTCGTAGGTTCGGTCTTCCCCGTCTGCCAGAGGCTTGCCGTCCAGGGTCACCGTTCCGGCCGCATCGGCCTCGTAGTGGATTGAAAGTGAGGGGCGAGCAGCCTCATCGATAGCGCGCAGCTTGGCAATTTCGACTTCGCGGGCTTGCAACTCGGTGATGGCCTTTGCAGGGATTTGCAGGAGGGCGAGTTGCGCCTCACCCTCTTCAATGCTCTGACGGACCTTCTCCGCCTCGGCCAAGCGTTGCTTCAAGTCATCCAGGCGCTCAAACGCCTCACGTGCCTTTGTTGCCGTGTCGAAGCGGGCAAGCCGATCTCGGAGCTCCTGCTCCTGAGCCTCCGCAAGCTCAACGTCCTCCCGTGCCTTTTCGATAGCGTCAGCCGTCTCCCGGCGGCGCTTTATCGCTTCAGCCCGATTGTTCTCTGCGGAAACCGTACTTTCCTGCAGAACGGCTGCCTTTTCCCGAGCTGAGGTAAATGCCTTGAACTCCCGCTCTGCAGCGTTTCGCCTTTCGCGGACAAGCATCAGTTCCGCTTCCGCCGCCTTCAGTTTCTCGTTCTGCGCCTTGGCAGCATCGAATTTGCTCTGGGCCTTCTCGATGGCCGCTTTGCGCTCTTCTCTTTCCGCAGGACTGTCGAGTTCAGCAAGCCTCGCTGCCGCATTCGCACGATGGTCCAGCGCTTGGCGCAGGCGAGCCACCTCGCTCGCCAACCGCGCCTCATCCGCGGTGAGCCTATCCCGTTCTTCGATCACAGCTGCATAACGACCACCAGCCTTCGGTCTGCCGGTCGCAGTGACAATGTCTGACAGGGCTTCTTTCACCGCCGACATGATCTCGGCCATCCGGCGCCCGCCGGTTACCGCTTCCACCTCGCCCTGGACGGATTCGAGCAGGCTTTGCCGCACCTGCTTTTCCCCCTCCTCCTCGGTCCGGCTTCGCTTTTCCATGCCTGTGATGCCCTGTCGCACCCAGAGGAGGCCCGCAGGTCCGGAGGTCCCTCCCCTGATCAGACTGGTAATGAAGTTTTCTGCCTCATCCGCTTGGGCGACGAGCCGGCCAGATCCAAGGTCGATGACGCGGGCCGAACGACCGCCATAATACTGCTTGGTAATTCGGAATCGGCCTTCGTCTGTCGCGATATCAGCTTCGACTAACGGGTTCCCACCACTATAGGGACGCAATCTCTGAACGTCGCCCGGAATGCCGGAATACGGCTGGAAGAACAGGGCATGCAGGGCTTCGAAGCTCGTTGATTTACCAAACTCGTTGGCGGCGCAAAGCACGTTCACGCCATCTCCGATACCTTCGATGGCAACTCCACGCCCGGCGAACCGTTTGACATTGAACAGACGGAGAGCAGAAATCTTCATGGCGTGATCGCCTGTGTATAGGAGTAGAGGCGCATCAAGGCCGCCCGCGCGATCTCCCGCTCAGACAGAGGTCGACGTTCGTCCGCCGCTTCGGCAAGCAGAACGTTGGCAGCTTCGCGAAGGGCGCCGCCGCGATCGATCTGGTCGAGGTCTTCCAGCTCGCATTCCGTCACCAATCCACTCTGGTCCAGCTCCAGGAACGCAAAGTCCGGGACTGCCCTTTCAATTGCGGCCACAAGCTCCGCGCGCGCCGCCAGGCGACTATGCCCGGTAGCCACCACCCGGATCAGCGCGTTCCTGCGTTCCCGTAAAGCGGGCAGCAGGGAATTGAGGGCCGGCTCTGGGGCGTCGCCTTCGAGGAGATGAAGATCGAGGCTTCGCCAGATGAAGCGTGCCGTGGGCAAGGGCTGGATTTCGGGGAGGCTCGAGGAGCCGACAATCGTGACCAGGAGAGCCGTGCCCGGTGCATCATGCTTGAAACGGTCCGGCTCAGGCGTCCCGCAATAATGAGTTCGCTGGTCCACACTGACCGTGCCGTGCCAGTCGCCGAGCGCGAGATAGTCGAGCCCTGCGCTTCTTGCCCGGTCTGGCGCAATGACCTCGGAGGCGGCTCCCTCTTCTGAAAAACTACGAATGGCACCATGGGCAAGCCCAATGCGCAGCGTTCCATCAGGTGTGGTTTGCCCATCCATCCACTCGGTCAGGTCTCGGCCCGGGCGGCGCGTCGTGCAAGGCGCAGGTAACAGGACGACACCGCTTGCCAATTCGATCGGGCGGGGCTCTACCGCAAGCAGGACATTTTCAGGCATCTCTGCATTCAACGTCGCCCAAAGCTGGGAGGCCTGCAGGGAGTCGTGATTGCCGGGCAAGATCACCCACCTGATCGCGGGATCATGCGCCATCTCGGCAAAAGCCTGTCGTCGCACGTGCGGTGCGGGCGTCTCGGTATCGAAGGTGTCTCCAGCGAGCAGCACTGTCGTGGCGTTTTGCTCGCGAGCATGTTCGGCGAGCCGCCTGATTGCTTGATGTCGTGCTTCCCGCAAGCGGCTGGGCAAATCACCAGCGAAATTGCCAAAACGTTTTCCGAGATGAAGATCGCTGGAATGGATAAAACGAAACATGACTACTCTGGTGTGTGGGCGATCGACATCTCTGCGGCGTTACATCACCAAACTCTAGCTCATTTTCTCCAACGGTCCCACAGCTTTAAGTTAGCAGCGGCGTCAGGCAACATCACCGGCTGGCTAGATAGTCGATATGTCCCGGAACAGTGAAGATCCAAGTGGGAGATCGATGAGTTTCATCAGCTGTTGTCATGTGCAGCAGATGTCCGAATGGCCATGACGAGGCGCATCTCCGTAATTGCGCGTGGCGGCGGCAAGAGTTCGAGCTAAATGCGGTTTCTTGCGTCTCCACTGTTGAATGAAGCCGAACGGACGACCCGGCAATTTCCAACACGACTCGCCTTGAAAGGATTCAGACCCGCGACCCCCATCATTCAGTATCTTTGGCAGCATTGTTGCGGAACGGAACGACCGATATGGGGCCGCAAGGAGAATGTCCGCTCCTGTCCCTAGGGCAATGGAAGCGGACATTATGCTTTGAATAAGGCGGCCTGTTACTGGCCCTGCGGTCGTTGAGAAACGGCAACAACAACCTTCCCCTTTGCACGCCCGGTTTCGACATACGCCAAAGCGTCGGTCGTTTGCGCAAAAGGAAACACCCTGTCCACGACCGGACGGATCACACCGGCGTCAATCAGCTTGGCGATCTCGCCTAGTTGCTGACCTTCAGCGCGCATGAAGAGGAAGGAGTAGTCGATACCCCGGCTCTTCGCCTTCTTCAGGATGCTGCGGCTGAGCATGCGCATCATAAAGCGGAAGACGAGGTTCAGCTTCAGCGACTTGGCGAACGGGACATCTGGCGGGCCGGAGATCGAGATCAGCTTGCCGCCCGGTTTCAGCACATTCACCGACTTTTCCAGCGTCTTGGCATCCTGGCTGTTCAGCACCAGGTCGTATCCGAACAGCACCTGTTCGAAATCCTGTGTCCTGTAGTCGATCACCACATCCGCGCCGAGGTTTTTGACGAGTTCGGCATTTGCAGCACTGGTGGTGGTTGCCACGGTCGCCCCGAGATGCTTGGCAAGCTGGATGGCGAAGGTGCCGACACCGCCTGAACCGGCCTGAATGAATACCTTCTGACCCGGCTTAACCTTGCCCACCTCAACGAGTGCCTGCCAGGAGGTCAATCCGACGAGCGGGATTGAGGCTGCCTGCTCCATGGTGAGGCTTTTCGGCTTCAGTGCGAGGTCTGCGGCATCGATTGCAATCATTTCTGCAAAGGTGCCGACCCGCTGATCCCTCGGGCGAGCAAACACCTCATCGCCTGCCTTGAACTGCCGGACATTGGCGCCGACCCGGAGGACCGTTCCAGCCAGATCATGACCGAGAATGAAGGGCGGGCGATAAGGCAGGAACAGCTTGAATTCGCCGTCACGGACCTTGGAGTCAAGAAGGTTGATCGCGGTGGCATGGATGCGAACCAGCACATCATTGGCGCCAACAACCGGACCGGGCATCTCGGCTAGGCGCAGTGGGCCCTTCTTTTTGTATTTGTCGACGACGAAGGCTTTCACGGGTGTTCTCCAGTGTGAAACGATTATCAGGTCAGGCAGCCAGGAAAGCCAGGGCTTTTGGCACGAAGTCGGCGTGGTATTGGAAGATCCCGCCATGGCCGGCATCCTCGTAGATCACCAGCTCGGCATTCGGGATGCGTCGGGCCAGATCGCGGCTGTTGGATGTCGGGACCATGATGTCATTGTCTCCATTGGCCACGAGAACGGGAATGCGAATGCGTCCCAGATCCTGCGGCGCCCGACGCCCCCAGGCCTTAATGGCGCTGAGCTGGCGGAGGAACGCGCGGGGTGTCGGCTCCTTGTCACGATCGAGCTGACGCTCTTTCAGGCGGGCCAGAAAATCCTTCGCTGCCCGACGGCCGTTGGCGGTCGAGGTGAAGAACAGGTAGGTCTTGGGGTCGCGTAACGTCAGCATCCCCTTCAAGATCAACGGCCACGAGACGGCGCCGACCTTTGCAATGCCTGCTCCACCTGCAGGACCCGTACCCGTGAGGATAAGTTTGCGCACCAGGTCGGGGGCTTTCAGCGTGATATCCTGAGCCACAAAGCCGCCCAGAGAAAATCCCATCAGATCAACCTTGGCAAAGCCAAGCTTGCCGATGACGGCGATGACATCACGGGCCATTTCATCGATCGTCAGTGGGGCAATCCCCTCGGAAAGGCCGATACCTTGATAGTCCAATGCGATGATGTGATGGGAGGTGGCCAGTCCGTCGACAACCCGCGGATCGAAATTGTCGAGAACCGCGCCCCAGTGATTGAGCAGAACCAACGGGACCCCACCGCGCGGGCTAAGCTCTCGATAGGCAAAGCGGATGTTGTCCACCGTAACGAACAGGTTGGGAGCGTAGCGGTAATAGTTTGGCGGTGGCGTCTTTACGGATGAGTGGGTCATGATGGTTCTGCCTTGCACGTAGACGGGCCGATAGGTGATGGATCTCAGGCGATGTTGAACTGCTTTCGCAAGATGCGATCGAACAGTCCGCGCGGAAGGAACCGCCGGGCAAAGGCGGTCTGTCGAGCCTCCTTGCCGGAGGGGTAGCGCAGACGGGGCTTCCTGGCCTGCGCCGCCGCAACAATGGTCGCAGCGACATCGTCCGCAGTGTCACCGCCTGCCATGGCTTTCGCGAAGGCGGCCTGGTATCTGGCGAATGTCTCGCGATAGGCTGCAACAGGCCGATCGCCTTGCGGTGAATTGGCTTCGATGGAGGTCTTCGTCGCCCAGGGCTCGATCACCGCAACCCGAATGCCGAATGGTCGCACTTCATGGTCCAGGGATTCGGAATAGCCTTCGATTGCGTGCTTGCTTGCCGTGTAGTGGGCGCCGAAAGGACCAGGGATGAGCCCCACGACCGAGCCGATATTCAGGATTCGTCCATTGCCCTGCTTACGCATGATCGGCAGGATCTCGCTCGTGACGCGAACGACGCCCAGATAGTTGGTGTCGAACAGCGCCCCGACCTGCTCGATCGAACTTTCCTCCGCCGCGCCGGAGATGGCGTAGCCGGCATTGTTGACCAGGAGGTCGATGCGGCCAAGTTCGGCAGAGGCGAGCGCGACGGCAGAGGCGACGGAGGCGTCCGACGTAACGTCACAAGCGATCATGCGGATGTCGTCGCGGACTTCTCCGGCTGCTGCCTTGCGGCTGGTGCCGATCACCCGATAGCCTGCCCGGCTGAGCGCCAAGGCGGCGGCTTTGCCAATGCCGCTGGAGGCGCCTGTCACGAATGCAGTTTTCTGGCCTTTGGATGCAGAGGTTGGCATAGCGTTGTTCTCGATCTGGCGCGCGAAATTGGGTGCGCGGCCTTTGATGGTCAGGGATTGATGATGATCGGCATGAGAGGGGTCGCACCGAAATGCGACCCCTGACGGCTCAACTGCCGGAAGCCTCGGTGAAGCGGGGATAGTCGGTGTAACCCGCAGCACCGCCGCCATAGAGCGTCGCCGGGTTCATCTCAGCCAGCGGCGCACCGCTCTTCAGCCGCTCAACGAGATCCGGATTGGCGATGAACGGGCGTCCGAAGGCGATCAGATCCGCCTTGCCATTGGCCAGACTCGACGTTGCCAACTCAAGATCGTAGCCGTTGTTGGCGATATAGGTTTTGCTGAAGCGGCGGCGCAGCGATGCGTAGTCGAAGGGAGTGACGTCACGCGGACCGCCGGTTGCGCCTTCAACGACGTGAATATAGGCGATGCCGAGCGTGTCGAGTTGATCGACGATGTAGTCGTACTGCGCCTGGGGGGCGCTGCAGGAGATACCGTTTGCGGGCGAGACCGGCGAAAGCCGGATGCCGGTACGTTCCGGCCCTATTTCCTTCGCCACAGCAGAGGTAACTTCGAGCATCAGACGCGCGCGGTTTTCGACGGAGCCGCCATAGGCATCGGTGCGGACATTGGCGCCGTCCTTGGCGAACTGCTCAAGCAGATAGCCGTTGGCCCCGTGAACCTCGACCCCAACGAAACCGGCCTCGATGGCATTGGCTGCAGCCTTGCGGAAGTCGGCAACGATGCCAGCGAGCTCATCGATCTCCAGGGCGCGCGGCTCGGACACATCGACGAAGGCATTGTTGACGAAGGTCTTGGTCACAGCCCTGATGGCCGAGGGGGCAACCGGTTGTCCACCATTGGGCTGCAGGTTGACATGGCTGATGCGACCGACATGCCAGAGCTGCAGGACGATGCGTCCGCCCTTTTCGTGCACGGCAGAAGTCACTTTGCGCCAGCCGTCGATCTGCTCCTCAGTATAGATGCCGGGCGTGTCCTGATAACCTTGACCCTGCTGCGAAATCTGGGTGGCTTCCGAGATGATCAGCCCCGCCGAAGCGCGCTGGGCATAATATTCGGCGGTCATGGCGCCGGGCACGAAGCCCGCGCCGGCGCGATTGCGGGTGAGCGGCGCCATGACGATCCGGTTTGCAAGGGGGATGTCGCCGACGGTGGTGGGTTCGAAAAGCGTGTTGCTGGTCATAATATACCTATGATGTTGCGGCGCTGGCTCGGTGACTGCGTGAAGCTCAGGCGAACGTGCGATACCGTTCGGCCGGGAGTGCGTTGACGAGATTGCCGAGCATGGCTTTGCGTGCGCCATCGAAGGCGTCCCACTGGCCGGCATCGGGAAGGGGCGGGATCGTCACCGGTTCGCGGCGATCGAACCCGACCAAGGCCGCATCGACCAGATCGCCGACTTCCATGACGTTGCTCATGGCATTCACGTCTGCGCCGACGTGATCCCAGATCTCCGTGCGGGTTGTGGCCGGAAGTACGGCCTGGATATAGACGCCCTTCGGTCCAAGCTCATGTGCGAGCCCTTGGGAAAGGAACAGGACGAAGGCCTTGGTTGCGCCGTATACGGACATGCCAAATTCCGGAGCAAGTCCAACGACCGAACCGATGTTGACGATCGCCCCTTCGCCTGCCTTGGCAAGACGGGGAGCGATTGCGCCGGAAAGCCGGACGAGCGCGGTCGCGTTGAGCGTTACAAGTCGGGTCATGTCGTCGACGCTCTGCTCGACGAAACTCTTACCGATCGCCGTTCCGGCATTGTTGACGAGGATGTCGATGCGGGCGTCGTCGCGGAGCCTGGTCTCGACCTTGGCAAGATCCGCAGCCTTGGTGAGATCGGCCGGGAGGATGTCGATCGTCACGCTTGTTTCCTCGCGCAGACGGTTCGCGAGCGCCTCCATGCGCGCAACATCCCGGGCGACCAGCACCAGAGCATGTCCGCGACGCGCAAAGCGTTCGGCATAGGTTGCGCCAATGCCTGTGGAGGCGCCGGTGATCAGGACTGCAGGAATCTGACTCATTTTGGATTGCTCTTTTCTGTGGTTGATCCTATATTCATGACAATCATCATGATTGAATTTAAATATGATGACCATCATGTAAATGTCAATGGCCCGCTCGGAGAATTTTGAAAATGAAAGTCAGCCGAGAACAGATGGCGGAAAACCGCCGCCGGATCCTGGACGTCGCCAGCCGGTTGTTCAAAGATAAGGGGTTCGATGCGGTCAGCGTCGCCGAGGTCATGAAGGCTGCTGGCATGACCCATGGCGGCTTCTATGGACACTTCACCTCCAAGGACGACCTGGTGGCACAGACGCTGGCGCACGCGCTTGCAGCAGACAGTTTTGGAGACGGCACCTTCAGTGATTTCGTCCGCTCATATCTCGCGCCACGTCACCGGGATAATGCCGGCAACGGATGCCCGACGGCTGGACTGGCCGCCGCCATTCGACACCAGACGCAGCCCGCGAAAGCGGCCATGACCGAAGGACTCCGGACACAGATCGCCCGTATCGAGCAGGCGCTTCCGGAGCAAGGTGCCGCTGACCGGCGCCGTGCAGCGATCGGAAGCTGGGCCGCCATGGTCGGAGCCGTCATCCTTGCACGGGCTGTCGACGATCCTGACTTGTCCGACGAGGTTCTTGAGCAGACGCGCGCCTGGATCGACGCCAGTGTCGGCTAGATGCATCAGAAGGTGCGGGTTTAGAGCGCCTGATCCATGTCTGCTTCCAGGGAACGCCTGAATTTCACGTAGCGGCAGAAATGACGGCGCAAAGCTGCCGAAGCCACCGCAACTCGAATGGTCTAGATAGGAATCGAACCAGCCTCCGGTCATCCCAAATGACCACCTGCAATGTGACTCGGCCACTTGAGCACATGGCAACAACGGGATGCACCTTAAAGGCAAACTCCCGTCTGCCCCATAAAACCGAATGCCTTGCGCGAAGCATCAGGCGGTCATGACCCAGCCGCGAAATGAAAGGGCGGCGTAGAACAGGCTTGGTTGCCGGAAGCCCGCTTCGCGAAAGGACGTTTCTTCCTGATCTGGCGAAAGCAGCGGCAGCCGCTCGGCCATGGCCTTGGCGGACGTTGCGGCATGGCGAGGCGCCGAAGTCGGGCCTGCGGCAAATGTCGCAGATCTCGCCAGCCAGAGATCCACTTGTCCATCGATCTCAGTGTGATGGGCGGCAACAAAAACGCCGCCCGGTTTGAGACGCCTGCGGATCTCCTGGAGAGTCTCCAGCCGCTCGTGCCATTCGAGGAAGTGCAGTGTCAGGAGGCACACCGTCCCATCGAAGGGACCATCAGGTGCATCCACCGCCGTTCCGTGAATAAGATGCGTGCGCTCGACGCAACGCAATGTGGTTTTGCGGGCGAGGTCGAGCATGGCAGGCGAGGGATCAACGCCGGTAAATCGCCAGTCCGGCCGCATCTCAGCCATGGCCTTGATCTCCAGGCCGCCGCCGGCACCCACGACCAGCACGTCCGCGGCGCCCGGCGCCCGTTCGGCAAGAAGCAGCGTCGTCATTTTGTGAAGGTCTGCGAGCCCTGGCACCTTGCGCGGTGTTTCGCGGACATAGTCGCTCACGGCTGCCGGATCTGAGAATGGATTGGGATTGCCGCTCATGACAAACCTTCTTATGTATCAGTTAAAGATGCGTAACATGGTTTGGCTTCTTGTATCAAGTGATGCTACATGAATAGCGGCAGGAAGAAGACCGAATGAACCGGGTAAGCGATGAACAGGGATACGAGACTGGCTGACGTGCTGCATGTGCTCTTGCACATGGCGCAGGTGAAGGAGCCTCTAACCTCGGAGGTTCTTGCCCGAAGCATGGGCACCAACCCGGCCGTGTTCCGCAGGACGATGGCGGGCTTGCGTCGTGCGGGCCACATCATCTCGGGCAAGGG
>DATGWU010000637.1:0-10340 GCA_035299345.1 Rhizobium sp. | reverse complement strand
GCCGTTTGGCGTCTTCTTCATTTCGTGGCGCCCCGCGGCTGCGGAGCGGCCGGCATCAGTGCTCAGCGAAAGGAGCGAGCCGCGATATTGCGGATATCGTAGCGGGTGATGCCGATGTCGGAGAGCGCCTGGTTGGACAGGTTGCCGAGCTCGGAGATCGTGCGGCGGTAGCTCATCCAGTTCTTGGCATAGCGGATCGGGTTCATGGTCGTTTCCTCGAAAGATTTTGTTTCCGCTGGTCGTGCGGTTCTCCGCATCAGCGATTGAGCCTTTTATACGCCTGTAAAACAATATTGTGCAGTGCAAATAACGAGCGACTGCTATGCAAATGTGCAAAGCATGGCGAGAATTTAGGCGGGGCTCAGAAAATTGGCGCCAACCAGGGGAGAGGTGGTCGTTCCGTCGTCCGGCGAACACGAAAAAGGCCTCCCGCGAGGGGAGGCCGTTCAGGTCTTCCAGATTGGAAGCGGCTGTAAATCAGCCGGCGATGGCGTCGCGAGCGACGCGACGGATGTCTTCGCGGCCAATGCCGAGGTCGCGCAGTTCGCGGTCCGACATGCGGCCGAGTTCGTTGATGGTCTGACGGTACTTGCGCCAGTTGGTAAGCGAGCGAGCGAAGT
Organism: Rhizobium sp.; assembly: GCA_035299345.1. Classification (GTDB taxonomy): domain Bacteria; phylum Pseudomonadota; class Alphaproteobacteria; order Rhizobiales; family Rhizobiaceae; genus Allorhizobium. The sequence goes on along the minus strand of DATGWU010000637.1, from coordinate 9,720 downwards.
TCATGATGGTCTCCTTGGACTTGCTGCGGCGGCCGTCTTCGGCGCCGCTCTGATTTCATGAGCTCAATATATGTTGCGCCGCAAAATCATGTAGAGCCAAGTTTGTATGTCACCTATGCATCAAATGCATGATGGCGCCATTTACCGATCGTTAACTGGTCATTTTTGCATCACGCAGAAAAGTGCGCGAAGGAAGCAGCTCGGTCGGGGGAACGATAAAAACAAATAACGCTCACCGGGGGAGGAGGTCCGGTGAGCGTCATTTTGGGTGACTGGCAACTGGGAGGAGGAGTGCTGCCAGTCTTATCGGTGCGACACTGGGAGGAGGAGTGTGTAGCACCGAATTTCGTTGAGATCCCTTGGTCGCTGCGGGGCGCCTCAAGCGCGATCTCTATGATCCGAATATAGTACGCTACCTTCGCTTTGTGCAGTGCAATATCTTCATGGAAGGCATGCAGTCTGCGCATGGCCGACGAGAGTGTCTCGGAATGCCCTCGAAAGGGCATTGTCATTTCCACTCTCGCAAATCAGAGTGCCACAGAATGCGGCGCGGCGATATGCGGCAAGGCACCGCAGGTTGCTGGGCAAATCTCAGGGGGAGACGATGTATCGCGGAAGGCTGAAACGCGACTTCGATCTGTGGGTCGAAAAGGGGCTGGTGGCTCGTCCTGCCGCTGATGCGATGCTCGCCGAATACGACCAGCGCCGATCGACCTTCAGCGTCGGCGGCGTGCTGACCATGCTGGCGGCGCTGCTGATCTCCGCCTCCATCCTGCTGCTGATCGCGGCGAACTGGGAGGAAATCCCGCGCGGCGCCAAGGTCATCTCCGTCGTCGCGCTCGTCTGGGTCTTCCATCTCTCTGCAGGCGTCGCCTTCGGCCGCGGTGCGGATCGTCTCGGCGGCGCAGCCCTGGTGCTCGGCACGATGAGCTTCGGTGGCGCCATAGCGCTGATTGGGCAACTCTACCATCTGTCTGGCGACACGGCAGATGCCATGCTGCTCTGGTTTTCGGGCGCCGTGGTCTCGGCTTTCCTCTTCCGCTCCGCAGCGGTGACGGTCGCCGCCGGCTTTCTCGCCTTCGCCGTCTCCTTCGCCATGGTCGACCAGTTCGACTGGGAATGGGACTGGCTTTATGGGTGGTCGCCGATCGCCTGCGCCGTCATCGTGCTGGCGCTCGTCTACCGGACCGGCGCGGATCGCGCCCGTCACCTTGCCTACCTCGTCAGTCTTTCCTGGCTCGGGTGGCTCTATCGGTTGAGCGAGGAGGTCTGGCCGGCTGTGGCCTATGCACTGCTGGGCACGCTGGCTTTCGTGGCGTTGACGGTGAAGGGCTCTCCTTTGGAAGCGGTAGCCCGCCGGGCGGGAGCGGCACCGGCCTTCTATGCCTGCGCTCTGGCAGTGCTCGGTCTTCTCGCGCTTCATTTCGAATATGATGCCGGGGGCCGGCTTGCCGTGCTCGCGGCGGCAACCATCGCCTTCGTGCTGCTCGCCCTCGCGCTCGACGGACGTGACAACGGCGCGGTACGCTATCTCGCCTATACGGTCTTTGCCGGCGAGGTGCTTTATCTCTCCTTCGTGACGATCGATTCCATGCTCGGCACATCCGGCTTTTTCCTGCTTTCCGGCCTGGTGGTTGCAGCGCTCGCCTTCGTCGTCGTCCGCATGGAAAAACTCTTTGCCCGCAGAGCCGAGGAGGCCGGCCGATGAACACCGCAACCGGAACTGCAGGCGGACGCTATTATCTTCTCGTTGCCGCAGGTGTGTCGGCCCTTTTTACCGCCGTCCTGCTCTACATGGTCGAGCAACGTGCGGCGATCCTGCGCTCCGGCACCGAGGTGGTCCTGAAGACGGTGCCGGTCGATCCACGCGATCTTCTGCGCGGAGACTACGTCATCCTTTCCTACGAGGTTTCGCGGGTTCCCGCCTCCCTCGTCACCGGCGACTGGCCGGCGCCCGGAAGCTGGACGCGGATGAACGTGCGGCTGAAGCCGGGAACGGACGGTTACTGGACGGTTGCCGAGGCCGCCTTCGGCGATCTGCCGCCGGCGGAAGGGTCGGTGGTGCTGCGCACGAAGCGCTTCCGTCTCTATACGCCTCCGGACGACAAGGGGGGCGAAATCAGCGTCGACTACGGCATCGAGCGCTATTACGTGCCGGAGGGCGAGGGCAGGCCGATCGAGGATGCACGTAACGACGACGAGGTGTCGGTGGCGGCCCGTGTCGGCGCCGGCGGGCAGGCGCAGATCCGGGAACTCAGGGTGCGCGGCATCCCCGCCTACGAGGAGCCGCTCTACTGACGAGGACCCCGGGGCCGGCCGTCATTTTTCCTTTGCGTGGACGGAAACGGGTGATATAGAGACGCGCGCTCCGGAGGGGCCATGCGCGAAGGCAGCATGCGGTTCTTTTGGGCGCGGGTATGGTGAAATTGGTAGACACGCCAGATTTAGGTTCTGGTGCCGCAAGGCGTGGGAGTTCAAGTCTCTCTACCCGCACCACGACTGCCGCGCGGGTTGCCGGGAGGGGCGAGACAGCCGTTCCTGTCACCCTTTGCGCCATTTTGCCTGGCAAAATGCTTGAAGATTGCGTACCAGCCACGCCCGGGAAAGAAGAATTCCGGCGTCGTGCTCAATGAAAACCACCGGCTGTCCGAGCACGGCCGCCACGACATGAAGGTAAGAACATGCAGGTTATCGAAACGCTCGCTGAAGGGCTGAAGCGCGAAATCAAGGTCGTCGTTCCGGCCAAGGACATGGAACAGCGCATGAACGAGCGCCTCGCCGATGCCAAGGACAAGGTCCGCATCAACGGTTTCCGTCCGGGTAAGGTGCCGATGTCGCACCTGAAGAAGGTCTACGGCAAGTCCATCATGGCCGAGCTGGTCAACGAGATCATCCGCGAAAAGCCGAGTGCGATCCTTTCGGAGCGCGGCGAGAAGTCTGCGACCCAGCCCGAAGTCACGATGACCGAGGACGAGGCCGAAGCCGACAAGATCCTGAACGCAGAAGCTGATTTCGAATTCACGCTCTCCTACGAAGTCATCCCGCCGATCGAACTGAAGCCGGTTTCCGGCCTCAAGGTCGTGCGTGAAGTCGTCGACATCGAAGAAGGCGAAGTCGAGGACCAGATCCGCAAGATCGGCGAAAGCGCCCGCAGCTACGAAACCAAGAAGGGCAAGGCCGCCGAAGGCGACCGCGTCACCATGGATTACGTCGGCAAGGTCGATGGCGTCGCCTTCGACGGCGGCACCGACACCGATGCCGAACTCGTTCTCGGCTCGAACCGCTTCATCCCCGGCTTCGAAGACCAGCTGGTCGGCGTCAAGGCCGGCGATGAGAAGGTCATCACCGTCACTTTCCCGGAAGACTATCCGGCCAAGAACCTCGCCGGCAAGGAAGCGACCTTCGACATCACCGTCAAGGAAGTCGCCGCTCCGGGTGAGATCACCCTCGACGACGAACTCGCCAAGAAGCTCGGCATCGAATCGCTCGACCGCCTGAGGGAGATCGTCCGCGGCCAGATCGAAAGCCAGTTTGGCTCGGTCACCCGCCAGAAGGTCAAGCGTCAGATCCTCGACCAGCTCGACGAGATGTACAAGTTCGACACCCCGGCGCGCCTCGTCGAAGCCGAGTTCGAAAACATCTGGCGCCAGATCAACACCGATCTCGCCCAGTCCGGCAAGACCTTCGAAGATGAAGACACCACCGAAGAGAAGGCCCGCGACGAGTATCGCACGCTCGCCGAGCGCCGCGTCCGCCTCGGCCTCGTCCTCTCCGAAATCGGTGAAAAGGCCGGCGTCGAAGTGACCGAGGAAGAAATGCAGCGTGCCCTCTACGCCCAGCTGCAGCAGTTCCCCGGCCAGGAAAAGCAGATCCTCGACTTCTTCCGCAAGACGCCGGGCGCTTCCGCCTCGCTGCGCGCCCCGATCTTCGAAGAGAAGGTGGTCGACCACCTGCTCGGTGAAATCGACGTCACCGACAAGAAGGTAAGCAAGGAAGAGCTGCTCGCCGACGACGAAGCCGAAGGCACTGAAAAGCCGGCGAAGAAGGCAGCTCCGAAGAAAAAGGCTGCTGCCAAGGCTGACGATGCTGCTGAAGGCGAGGAAGCCGCTCCGAAGAAGAAGGCGGCTCCGAAGAAGAAGGCTGCCGAAGGCGACGCCGAGTAACTCGGAAAACCGAAGAGATGTCACTTGATGAAGGCCGCCGTCGGGCGGCCTTTTTATTTTCTTGACCTCGTAGAAATATGGAACTTCCTGAGGTGCCAAAGTCGTACAGGAAGAAGTGAGAATGGCGGCGGGGAAGTCATCTAAATTCTATTTGTAAACGTAATTATTCCGCGGCATCTTGAGTTCTCCATCACAGGCGGAGGGGGACATGACGGTCTTTTCTACAGAATTTTCAGTAAGAGACAGCGTGACGCGCGAGATGTTTGCTGCCCAAGCGATCGCGTGGGTTAGCGGAATGACAGATACAACGCTATTTGGAAGTGGAATTGATAAGAACGATTTAGGAGACGAAACCACGATAGTGTCGCGATCGGGTGAACGTTTCACACTTAAGGAGTGCTCACTCTGCGACGGCTTCGCCATTGGTGCACGTCACGAAATCCCAGATGACTTTGGACGAGCTTGGCGGAGCGAAGTTACCCTGATATCGCGTCCTGCGCGAGCGGCCCTTAGAGTCAAGACTCAGTGCATAATTGCTTCTGATGGCGCCAAACCCCAGACGCCTAAGAAGCCGTATTTTGTCAAACTCGCGATTCAGGACGCTTGGCCCACCACCGATGGTGAATTTGACTTATCCCAAGAGCCTTTCCAGTTGTCCGAAACTGATGTCGAGCTAGCATCTCGTGTCATAAACGGGTCGGTGAGTGCACTACTTCCTATCGTATATGTCTCCAAGATGGACGGGAACAGAACGGCACTTGGTGAGGACGAGGTAGAGAGGCTCGCATTTCGGTTGGGAGGGATAGCGCATGTTCTGGTAGAGCCTTCACGGGATTTCTCAAGGAGACTTATGCAAGCGGCTGGCGCTAGGAATCCATATGGTGGATCTATTGGAATATGCGTAAGTGGTTTCGGCGTGGTGCGGCGCTACTTTCTCGGGCCAATGTTTCCACATCCGGATGAGCTGTCTCAAGCGATTTATGGTTTTGCTGCTCAGTATGTAACTAACCGTAAGCCAAGACTTGGGTGGGACTGGCAAGATCTTCTTGAAGAATCGACGCGGCAACTTAGGAGCCAAGTCGATGCTGGCTCCGCGGATTTTGAAGCTTGGATTACAAATGTTGGCGAGGAGATCGAGGAGAAGGACAACGAAATAAAGGTATTGAGAGAGCAACTCGAACGACTGCAGCGGGAGGGGTTGGAGAGTGCGAAAAATGACAGCATATCAATATTTAGGCAAGTATTTTAGCAGCTTGGACGCGAGATATATAGAGATGAGTTTCAGGATCGTATTCGATCGCTAATCAAGTTTGCGGTTGAGCGTGATGAAGACACTCATCGGAGGACTGTCGAAATAGGTGCAATTATACTACAGAATATTGGTTGGAGTGGCGGTGCCGCTAAACTTGAATCGAGGATAAAGAGCGCAGGTAGAGATAGCTCAAGCGCCGACGCAAAGATTGGCGAAATACTTAGGGAACTGGGCTATGATTCGCGCCGGACGGGCGGGCATCCGGTCTTTAGTCCGACGGAACTGGTCGGCTTGCCGCCAATTACGCTCTCTACGTCGCCCAGTGATTACCGAGCTGGCAAGAACTTGTCTCAGCAGATCATTAGAGATTTAGGGCTTCGTCACCTGCAGGATTAGGTCGAGTAACCTCGCCAGGAGTGATGAGGTAGTACAGTTACTCCATCTGGATGGCGCAATTTCCACGGATGCTTTTGGGCCGATCTTGCAGGATGGCAAATCGCCCGCTTGTGATGTGCCTGCCGGTATCTTCAATCGCCTCCGGCATCCGGTCGCCGCTCGAGCGCGGTCATGATGCGATAGGCGGCGCGCAGGCGATCCGGGATGGGGTAGGCCTTGTTCGCGAGGATGACGACGCCCATCCGCCGCTCCGGAACGAAGGCGGCGTAGGCTCCGAAACCGCCGGTGGAGCCGGTCTTGTTGATCCAGATGTCCTTGCGTGGTTCGGCCGGAGGGTCCAGCGCTTCAACTGCGTTGCTCTTATAGGAGATCTCCGGGGAGTTTCCTGCGAGCAGTCCGTCGAGTTCGACAGGATAGTCATATATCTCCCATCCGAGGCCTTGCGTCATCCCTCCGACCCGGTAGTAGCCGGTATGCGTGGCGGTGATGGCGCGCCGCAGGGTTTCGTCAAGGCCATGACCGTCCATGTTTGCCTCGACGAAGCGGATCAGGTCGGAGGCGGATGTCTTCACACCGTAGGCTTCTGAATCCATCGCTCCGGGGGAGACGCGGACCGGCTTGCCGGCCTTCGAATAGCCGTGGGCATAATCGGGAATCCGCTTCTCCGGCACATGGATGTAGGTGTTGGAAAGCTTGAGCATGGGAAAGAGCTTGCGCTCCATGAGATCGTCGAAGGGCGCACCCATGCTCGCCGCAGCCGTATAGCCGAAAAGGCCGATGCTCGGATTGGAGTAGCGCCGGTGGGTTCCGGGCGCGTGATCCGGATGCCAGTCGCGGTAATAGGCGATCGCATTCTTCTGCGTGACACCGTCGGGAAACTGCAAGGGCAGGCCGCCCGCCGTGTAGGTTGCGAGATGAAGAAGGCTGACCTTGTCGAAGGCACTGCCGGCAAGGTCCGGCACATACTTGCCGGGGCTGTCGGAAAAAGAGAGCGCTCCTGTTTCGCGCGCATAGGAGGCCAGTGTCGCGGTAAAGGTCTTGCTGATGGACCCGATCTCGAAGAGTGTGGCGTCATCGACCTTCTTCCCGCTCTCCAGGGACGCGACGCCGTAATTGAAGACATACCGACGCCCCTGGACGGTCACTGCAACGGCCATTCCCGGCACCTTGTAGGTCTTCATGATCGGCCGGATCGCCTCATCGGCCGCGCGCCGGAGCCGGCTCTCGATGTCATCTGCCGTGGCGACAGCGCATGTGCCGAGAATCGATACGGCAATGGTGGCGGAAGCGATCGATCTGGCGGCAAGAGAATTCCTCATGGCAACTCATCTCCTTATGTTCTGGATATTCTGGCTGTGGCCTCGCCGCGTATCGCAGCGGCCGGCCATGTCATGGGGATCTGCATCAAGGCTCAGCGTTCAACCTCCTGCGAGGCGTAGTTTTCAGCTCGTCGACGGCGGAAGGTGAAGGAGCGTCCTAGGTATATGCGGATTGCACTGTGCGCCAAAACGACGTTAACTTGCAGGACTCATTAGAAAAAGTATTGGCGTCCAATGGTCCGTCCGCATCTTCCGCTGAACGCGCTGCGTGCCTTCGAGGCTTCCGCGCGGCACCTGAGCTTCACCAGGGCGGCAATCGAGCTCTGTGTGACCCAGGCGGCGGTCAGCCATCAGGTGAAGAGCCTGGAGACGCAGCTGAAGGTCACGCTTTTCAAGCGGCTTCCCCGCGGGCTGATGCTGACACAGGAAGGCGAGACGTTGCTGCCGTCGCTGCGTGACGCCTTCGACCGGATCGCCGGAACGCTCGAGGGTCTTGAGGGTGGCCATCGTCGCGAGGTACTCACCGTCGGGGCAGTCGGGACCTTCGCCGTCGGCTGGCTGGTGCCGCGGCTGGCCGGCTTCCGGTCCGAGAATCCTTTCATCGACCTGCGGCTATCGACCAACAACAACCGCGTGGACATTGCGGCGGAGGGTCTCGACTACGCGATCCGCTTCGGGGAGGGTGCCTGGCACGGAGTGGACGCGATACCCCTGCTGGAGGCACCGCTCTCGCCGCTCTGCATCCCGGATATCGCCGTACAGATGGAGACCCCCGCCGATCTCTTTAGGCACACGCTGCTGCGCTCCTACAGGGCGGACGAATGGCCGCGCTGGTTCGAGGCGGCCGGATTGCGCCAGGCCATGCCCGTCTCCGGGAGCATCGTCTTCGATTCCTCCCTTGCGATGATGGAGGCGGCGCTGCAGGGGGCCGGCATCGCGCTCGCCCCGCCGGCGATGTTTTCCCGCCTGCTGCAATCGGAAACGATCCGGCGGCCCTTCGATGCCGCCGTGACGATCGGCGGCTACTGGCTCACGCGGCTGCAGTCGCGAACGGAGACGCCGGCGATGATGCGCTTCCGGGACTGGATCCTCGGCGCAGCAGAGCAGCCCTGACACGACGACGCCGGTGCGGAGACCGTCATCCCGTTGACCGGCCGCGGCCGAGGTGTCAAACATGAAGGATCGCGAGAGAGCAGGGCGGCGCATCCGAATGACGAATCTCCTGTGGCTGCAGGCCGGAAGCTGCGGTGGCTGCACCATGTCGGTGCTCGACCACGGCGCGCGCGGCTGGGTGCGCGAGCTGCAGAATTTCGGCATCGACCTCCTCTGGCATCCTTCGCTCAGCGAGGAGAGCGGGGAAGAGGCCCTCGCCATCCTCGGGGATGTCGCGGCCGGACGCACGCCGCTCGATTTCCTCTGCATCGAAGGCTCGATCCTGCGCGGCCCGAACGGCACCGGCCTCTATAACCGGCTCGCCGGCACCGGCCGCACCATGCTTTCCTGGGTCCGTGAGCTGGCGCCGCTTGCCGACTACTGCATCGCCGTCGGCACCTGCGCCGCCTATGGCGGCGTCCACGCCGCGCAACCGGATCCGGCGGAAGCATCCGGCCTGCAATACGAAGGCTCGATCTCGGGTGGCGTTCTCGGACCGGATTTTCGCGCCCGCTCCGGCCTGCCGGTGATCAACGTCGCCGGCTGTGCACCGCATCCGGGCTGGATCATGGAGACGCTGGCGGCGCTGCAGATGGGCGATTTCGACGAGAGCGATCTCGATCGCCTCGGCCGGCCGAAATTCTTTGCCAAGACGCTCGCCCATCATGGCTGCGAACGCAACGAATACTATGAGTTCAAGGCGAGCGCCGAAAAACTCTCCGACCTCGGCTGCCTGATGGAGCATCTCGGCTGCAAGGCGACGCAGGCAGTCGGCGACTGCAACCAGCGCAGCTGGAACGGCGGCGGATCCTGCACCCATGGCGGCTTCTCGTGTGTCGCCTGCACGTCACCGGCCTTCGAGCAGACGGAGGATTTCCTGAAGACGCCGAAGGTGGGCGGCATTCCCGTCGGTCTGCCACTCGACATGCCAAAGGCATGGTTCGTGGCGCTCGCCGCGCTGTCGAAATCGGCAACGCCGGAGCGTGTCCGGCAGAACGCGACCTCGGACCGGGTGGTTCGCGATCCGCGGCGTGGCGGGCACGACGAATGACGCGTGTGATTGCAGGCCCGTTCAATCGTGTCGAGGGAGACCTCGAAGTTGCGCTCGACGTCCAGGACGGCGTCATCGCGCGGGCCGAGGTGACGACGACGCTTTATCGCGGCTTCGAGCAATTGCTCTCCGGTCGCCCTGGCCTCGATGCACTGGTGATCGCGCCGCGCATCTGCGGCATCTGTTCGGTATCGCAGTCGATCGCCGCGGCAACCGCCCTGCGCAATCTGGCGGGCGACCATGCCGCGCCGAACGGCTATATCGCCGCCAACATCGCGCATGCGGCGGAAAATATCGCCGACCACCTGACGCATTTCTATCTCTTCTTCATGCCGGATTTTGCCCGCGCCGAATATGCCGGACGGTCATGGTTCGGCCACGCCGTGA
>DATGWU010000636.1:0-1544 GCA_035299345.1 Rhizobium sp. | reverse complement strand
CTACCTCGTTTACGCTGATGGAATGGGCATCCGCCGCAATCGTACCCGGCCGGTGAGATGACTCACCGAAGGCCAGCGCCTCAACAAAGCACTCTGGAGCCTCGCGGGAGAATTCGCGAACAAATGAGACGGCCAACCGGGGCGGCGAGAGCCGCCCCTCACTGTTTCCGGTAGTTGCTCAATGCGGCACAGTTTGCATTCAGCCCCGTAGGGGGGCGGGTGTCTTCTTCGCTGTGACCATTTGCTGCTGTTGACGCACAATTTGCGCCGCGGCAAAACGGGCGTCCTGCCCCGACCCGCGATGCATATTGCTTCCCTCAAGATCCGCAATTTCCGCAACTTTGCTAATGCCCAGTTCAGCTTCGAAGAAGGCGTCAACACGCTTATCGGCGAGAATGGCGTCGGCAAGACTAACGCCTTTCACGCGATGCGTTTGCTCCTAGACGAGAGTTTACCGAGGAATGCGACGGCGCTCAGGGAATCCGATTTCAATCGCTCGCTCCCAAATTGGCGCGGGCACTGGATCATCATCTCAATCGATTTCGAGAAATTGGACCTATCGGAGGGCTGCCAGCAACTGAAGCACCAGACCGGACACATGGACGCCACAAACCGTGGCACCCACACTTTCTATTTCCGTCCAAAGTTCGAGACGCGGCGGAGGCTGTATGAAGCCGCGCAAAGAAAGCCGGACGATGCGATCTCTTTTGCCAGCAAGTTGACCGTGGACGACTATGAGGCGGTGTGGACTGGCCGCGCAGCGGCGGACTTCAATGACCAGGCGGCCTATCTCCAATTGGTCGGCGATCCCCGCAAAGGCATCTATCCCGACCCGGACAAGGACAATCAGGCCTTGCTCGGCGTTTCGATATATCCCATCCACCGCGAGGTCGCGTGCACCTTTATCAAAGCGCTTCGCGACGTGATCCTTGAATTGCAGAGCTTCCGCGGTAATCCGTTGCTCTCGCTTCTCCGCGGTCTTGAGTCTGAAATTCAGATCGCCGACGCGACGAAGATCACTTCGGCGATCACGACGCTGAATACCAACATCGCTGCCCTGCCAGAGATCAAGGACCTGTCTGTTGGGATACAAACGGCCCTGCACCAGTCAGTCGGCCGCACTTTCGCCCCAGAAATCTCCATTGAGTCAACGCTCCCTGACCGCATCGAACTCCTTCTGAAGAAGCTCGGCATCCTCGTCGGGGAGTCAGATGGAGCGGGATACAAGGGAGAGATGAGCGAACAGAGCCTCGGCAACGCGAACCTGATATACCTCGCTTTGAAGTTTCTTGAGTATCAGCGGAAGCTTTCCAGCGACCGCGTCGCGCACTTCCTACTGATTGAAGAGCCGGAAGCGCACCTGCACGCGCACGTGCAACGCACACTGTTCAACAACCTGCATGGCAACCAGACCCAGGTGATCGTTTCGACGCATTCGACGCAAATTTCCTCCATCTCGCACATCCGCAGCGTCAACGTGCTGGCGGCTAAGAAAGGCCGCAGCTATGTCTACCAGCCGGCAAAAGGACTAGACGACCAGACAG
>DATGWU010000635.1:0-6951 GCA_035299345.1 Rhizobium sp. | reverse complement strand
CCTCAGGCGCACCACCAGGAAGCGCTTCGGCTATATCTACGAACTACCCTGGTACGTGATCTTCGGCGCGCCCGGCTCCGGCAAGACAACGGCGCTCACCAATTCCGGCCTCAGCTTCCCGTTGGGCGACGCGCTCGGCAGTAATTCCGTGAAAGGGATCGGCGGTACGCGTCACTGCAACTGGTGGTTCACCGACGACGCGATTCTCATCGACACGGCCGGTCGCTACACAACGCAGGATGATCTCAACGGTACGGCCAAGGCCGGCTGGGAGGGCTTTCTCGGACTGTTGCGCAAATACCGTCGCGCCCAGCCGATCAACGGCGCACTCGTAACGCTCTCCATCGGCGACTTCCTGACCGGCGATGCAGAGGCGCAACGCGAAGAAATACAGGCGATCCGTCAGCGGCTTTCTGAACTTGACGCATTCCTGCAGGCGCGCGTACCCGTCTATCTCGTACTGACGAAAGCGGATCTCCTGACCGGCTTCGTCGAATTCTTCGACGGCTTCAACAAAAGTGATCGCGAGCAGGTCTGGGGCATCACCTTCGCCCTCGATGAAAGCGACAAGGCGACCAACCTGGCGGAGCGCTTCCTGGCGGAATTCGCACTCCTGCAGGAACGGATCGGCAGCATGCTGATCGAACGCCTGCAACAGGAGCCCAATCCGGAATTGCGCGGTCGCATCTTCCGCTTTCCAGCCGAGTTCGCGTCCCTCAAGGAACGCCTGCATGAGGTCGTGGCGCAACTATGCTCCAGCTCCAAGTTCGTCGAGCCGCCGCTCCTGCGCGGCATCTACTTCGCTTCCGGCACACAGGCCGAGGAACCAATCGTAGCATCGGCCGCCCCCCGCGTCCGGCGCAGCTATTTTCTGTCGCGCCTTTTCAAGGACGTCGTCTTCGAAGAAGCCTCGCTTGTCGTCAACGACAGGCGACTTTCTCACCGGCAGGTCCTCTTTCGCCGGGTCGCTTACGCCGTTGCGGGCGTGCTGCTCGCCGTCGTGTTGACGAGCTGGACCGCGACCTACTTCCAGAACAGCACCGCTCTGGCGAGCGTCGAAAGACACATCGACGCCTATGAGCAGCTTGTGCGCGGCGTCCCGGTGCGTGACGTTTCGGACGCGGATTTCCTGCGAATCCTGCCGGCACTCGACAATCTCGCAGCCGTGACCAGCGATTTCTCGAAATCCCGCGTCTGGCCGGTCAGCTTCGGTCTCGATCAGGAAGGCAAGGTTGCCGGCCGCCAGCGTGAGGCCTATCACAGGGCTCTGAACGCGCTGCTCCTCCCGCGCATTCTGGTCCAGCTCCAGGAGGAGTTGGCCGAGGCCACGGACGTCAAGAAGACATTCGATGCCCTGAAACTCTACGGCATGCTCGGCGGCGTCGGTCCGATGAACGCGGATTTCGTCTCCCTCAAGGCCGAAGACATGTTTACCGCGCTTTATCCCGGCGAAGGTAGGGCAGCCGCCCGCCGAGCTCTGATCTCCCATGCCCGTGTCATGGCCGCGGGAGCATTGCCACCCGTCGAGCTCGACAGCGCGCAGATCGCCAAGGCGCGTGATATCATCCGCTCTCAGGGCGTTGCGAGCCGTGCCTATGACATCCTTGCCGACGACAGGCGGGCGCGCGCGCTGCCGGCATGGAACCCGGCCAATGCAATCGGGCCGCTCGGCGAGCAGGCATTCGAACGGGCCTCAAAGGCCCCGCTCGGGGACGGCATTCCGGGCCTCTTCTCAAGCACAGGTTATCGCGCCGTCGTCTTGCCTCTGATTGGCGATGCCGCTCGTGAGGCGCTTAGCGAGCAATGGGTCAGAGGGGCGGCCAACCCTGCCGGCGCAACCATCGATGCGATTGCCCAGGACGCTCTCCAGCTCTACTTTGACGATTTCGAGCGGCGCTGGTCGGGTCTTCTTACGGACCTGCGGGTCAAGCCTTCGCAGACGATCGGCGATGCGGCCGAGACCACGCGCATCCTGGCGAGCGAGCCAAGCCCGATCGAATCGATTACGAAATCGATCACAATCGCGACCGACCTGCGCGCGGAGGCCGCGGACGTGGCGTCGGCGGCCGACGACAATCTTTCAGCTTCGACAATGCTCGCTGCTACGGCCAATCCACCCGATCTCTTCGGCAGCCTGCGCCAAGCGCTCGCTGCGCCTGCCGGCGAGCCGGCCCTTACCGACTCTTCGAAGGGCGTACCCAAGTCCCAGATCGCGCAACTCACGCCGGCCTTACAGAAGGTGCACGAGCAGCTTTCTCGCGCATCCACGTCTACGGCGGAGGTCGCGAAGGTCTTCGATGTCGACAGCCAGCTCACGAATGCGAACCAGGACCTGCTGCAGCAGGCACGCCGCCTGCCGGCGCCAGTCGATACCTGGATGGCGGGTGTCGCAGCAGACATCGGGTCGCTGGCCGTCAAATCCGCTCGTTCGCGCATCAGCGATGCGTGGGCTGTCGAAGGTGCGAACTTCTGCTCCAGTGTCGTCACTGGACGTTATCCTTTCGATCGGGCATCGCCGCGCGACGTAGCGATGAGCGACTTCGTGCGGCTTTTCGGGCCGGACGGCTTGTTCAAGTCCTTCTTCAGGGAAAAGATGGAAGCCTTCGTTGATACGAGTTCCACGCCCTGGGGGTGGAAGGGCACCTTTGGTGCGGGGAGTATCCCGAGCGACGCCATCGCCCAGTTCGAGAACGCGGACAAGATAAACCGCGCCTTCTTCCCCGCCGGCAGCGCATTGCCGTCCATCGCCATCAACATCAAACCGGCGTCGTTGAGCGATGCCGCCAATGCGGTGATGCTGGAGATCGAAGGCGAACGCGTTGTCTACTTCCACGGGCCGATCCAGTCGAAGTCGATCAACTGGCCCTCCGAGGAAGCGAGCAATGTCTCGCGCCTTGCCTTCCAGCCGGGCGGCTGGCAGCAGGCGTTGACCGAGAATGGCGACTGGTCGCCTTTCCGACTGTTCGACGATGCGACTGTCACGATGCAGGGAAACGATCTGTTTCGGGCGAAATTCCAGCAAGACGGCCGAGCGGCGGAGTTCGACGTACAGTTCGGCTCGGTGCTGAACCCGTTCCGGCTCGAGGCGCTCAGTGCCTTCGCATGTCCAGGACAATTCTGAGCGTAGTGCCATGAACGAACGAGCCGCCCTGGATCAGCACCCGACAGAAGCCGACCGCATCGGCTTCTTCGGCAAACTCCCGACGCATGGCGATTTTGTTTCCACCGGACTGGCGCACGGGTTTCAAAGCGAACTCGATAACTGGTTGCAGGACAGCCTGCAGGCGGCACAACAGCACCTGGGTAGGGATTGGGAGCGTTGCTTTCACGCGATGCCCGCCTGGCGCTTCATTGTCGAGCGCGGACTTTGGGGGCCGGCAACGCTCGCGGGTGTCATGGTCCCGAGCTTCGATCGCGTCGGACGTCACTTCCCGCTGATTGTCGCAGCCCAACTGCACAACTTCGCCGACCACCCACGCCGGCTTTTTCTCGACGACTCATGGTTCACCGCTGTGGAGGCCATCGCCGAAACGTCTGCGAAACGGGATTTCGACATTGAACAGTTCACGACGAGCCTGAAGCGGCTGAGGCGCTTGAGACCAGCCGATCTGCCCGAGAACGAGGCGCTTCCGCGAGACTCGTCGACGCATATGACCGTCTGGTGGCGGATCGATCCCGAAACCCGGCGGGCCATGGGGTTCCGCGCCTCCGGTGCTCCACAGCCGGGCGACTTCATCAAACTCATAGGGCAAGGGCCTTCCGAGCTTTCTGCGCCGCCCCGGGCCAGCCCGTCCGACGAGCCACGCCCACCCAAGCCGTCGTATCAGCCAGCATTTTTGGCGGCCGGGCAATCACCGCCCCTCATGTTCGAACACAGCTATGCCACCCATCCCGGCACGCGATTGACGATGAATGCGGACGCGTTGCTGGTTCGCGAAACCCCGAGGCTCTTTGCTCTCGCTGACGGCGTTGGTCATGACAACGGCGCCGCCGAAGCGGCAAGACTCTCCACCACCGTGCTCGGCGAGACCGCCCAGCACCAGGCGATCGAAGCCTTGGCGCAGGAACTCAAGGGCAAGCTCGGGCGCGCGCATGGGCTTCTGCAGTCGGCGCATCTGTCCTCCGAGCACGAGCCACCATCCGCCAGCATCGTCGTGCTCGCCACCCTTGGTGAGCGCTTCGCCCTGCTCTGGGCCGGCGATGCCCGGTGCTATCTGGTTCGGCACGGTATGATGCGGTGCCTCACCCGCGATCATGTGGAGGTCGGTCTCAGGCACAGACTTTCGCGCGCGATCGGAATACGCGGGCAACTGGTGCCCGAGATGCTCTATGACCAACTGCAGCCAGGCGACCGTTTCCTGCTCTGCAGCGCGCCTCTGCCGCGTGTCCTGCCAGAGCGCAGCATCGCAGAAATCGTGATTTCCGCAGAACCCCGCGAGATCGCCGATATCCTTGTACAGGAAGGACTGATCGCCAATTGCCGCGAGAACATCAGTGCCATCCTCATTGCCGTAAAGACCGATGACGCATGACGGTTCCGATAGCGATTTCGAGGAGATCGCCAGCCATTTTTCAGCACTCTGGCGCGCCCTGACCCAGACGGAGGAAGGCCCGCGATCTCCTGAGGCACGGAAAATCCTGGCGGATCGGATACGCGACGCCCTCGACCGCGGCGAAGCACGGCTGGCGGACACGAAGGCGGAGATCGTCGCAAACAGCTTCCTGCTCGAAGCTCTGGTTCATGACGGCGCTTCGACCCAGATCTATCGCGCCCGCCATCGGGATCTCAATACGCCATACGCCGTCAAATTGCTCCGTCCGGATCATGCCGACGATCCTGTGGCCCGCAAGCTCCTGTTGCGCGAAGCGGAGATTGGAATGACGATCTGCCATCCCAATGTCGCCGCCGCGAAAGTCGCTCTCCGCCTCGCCGACGGACGCCCGGCTCTGGTCATGGAATGGGCCGGTCACCGGCTTGCGGACCGTTTGGCGCACGCCCCTCTCTCTCTCCGGGATGTCGTGACAACCATGCTTGAGACTCTTTCGGGCCTCGGCGCCATCCATGCGGCCGGCTTCGTTCATTGCGACCTTTCGCCAGCCAATCTGTTGTCCGCCGATCAAGCGTATCACAGCCTGAAGATCACCGATCTCGGCATTGCCCTCGAAATCGGACGGCGGCACGGCGAACTCGACCTTGCCTTCGCCGGCCGGCCGCAATTCGCCTCGCCGGAGCAAAAGGCAGGTGAAGCGCTCGATGCCCGGGCGGATCTCTATTCGGCAGGTCTTCTTCTGTCGGGACTTCTACGCCATTCCCGCGCTTCTCATGAAGAGACCGAGGAACTCGAGGCGATCTCGAAGCGGTTGTCGCAACCAGATCCGGGAGACAGACCCGCGAATGCGGGCGCCGCGCTTCGATTGTTCGACAATCTCAGTTCCCGCTGGAGCCTGGAAGCGGCGCAGCCGCAGTCGGCACGCTCTTCTGATATATCGTGAAGAGCTTGGCGAAGTCCACCAGACCTGAATTGCTGGCGTAGAGGATATCGCCGTCCATGACCTTGAACCGCTGCATCAGCGCCAGATTGGAAACATCCTTCAGATCGACGCGGTAGATCGCCGGTTTGGTCAGAACGGGGGTCACTGGATTCCTGCCTGCGTTTTCCACCGCTACAGCGGAATAGACCGGCTGGTTCCTGACGACATAGAAATTGCTTGCATCGGCGCGATCATCGAGCAAACCGCCCGCGCGACTGAACGCCTGCATCAGCGTGAGCTTGCCTGCCTCGAACTCGAATTCCCCGACGCTCTTGAACGCCCCGAAGGCGGTGAAGCTCGGAGAATCATCCGCGACGAAAAGCTGGTCGTCCGGCAGGAGGTGTACGTTCTGTCGATCATCGTCCAGGATGCGGCTCAGTGGTGCGCTCGCGCGCTGTCTGCCCCGTATGAGGGTGACATTGGCCGCACTCGGCCCGGACGACGCGCCGCCGGCGAGGGCGATGGCATCGAGCACGCGTTCCCGCCGGGCAGTCAGCGGATACCGCCCGGCCGAGCGCACATCGCCGTTGACGGTGAAACCGCTTGTTGGTTTGTCGACCACCGTGACAACCGCCTGGGGGTTGACGGCGGATCCTTTGAGCCCGCTTACAATACGAGCCTGAAGCGCTTCCGGCGAAGATTCCAGAACCCTTTGCCGACCGACGAAAGGCAGGGTCACGGCCCCCGTCGAGTCGACGGTGAACCGTCCGAGATTGAGCGTCTTGCTGTCCGTAGAAGAAAAGAGACCTTCCTCACCGGTATCGAGGATGGTGACCTCGATCACGTCGCCGCGCCGCAACCGGTTGTCGGCAAAGCCGCCCGAGCGCAATGCGCTGAGACCCTGGTCGGTCGCGGAATAAGCGAGAGGTGCGACCGCAACCGGATCCATCGGAGCATCCGCCAGTCTGACGACCGGTACTCGCTGATTGGTACGGGGATCAGTGGCGCTATAGAACCCGCCGGCAGTCGGCCCATCGGATGGCCGGGCGCATGCGCTGAGAACTGCGACAAAGACAAGGGGTGCCAGCTTCCGCATCACGTATCCTTGGGCAAGGTTTCGTTGGTCCGAGAGATATCAGGAGCGGAATCCGGAGCAACATCAACACCCAAGGAAAATGCGAACATGACAGTCATAGGTAGATCGCTGTGGCCAAATTGCAACCATCAGATTGAGAATGCCCGGTTCGTGGTGACCCACGCGGCGCCCGCGGACGGCCGATCGACGACAGGGGCATCAACAATGACGGAAACCGCCCGGTGAACGGCGAATCAGCGAGGCTGTCACCCGTAGAGGGCATACACGCGGACCAGGCTCGTCTTTCCAGACAGACTTCATACCGCCCTGGACGAGGCACCTGCGCAAAGGCCGTCAGCCGACGCGGTGCTCCGCCAGGTCTCACAGATCTGAATCCGAGCCTT
>DATGWU010000634.1:0-2684 GCA_035299345.1 Rhizobium sp. | reverse complement strand
GTTGCCTGCCGCCCGCCCGGCCCGAAGCCCCAGGCGCTGACGGCGTCGCCGACGCCGATGTCGAAGGCACCACCGGAGAGCTTGCCGACGTGGAGCGCGGTCTTCAGGACCTCGAACATTTCCGGTGGGACCTCGACCCATTCACCGACCGGCGCGCGGTTGAGGCGGGAGAGGTCGGAGTCCGATTTCCAGTTCGACATCTGCCGGTCGACGGCGTCGACGGCGGCAAACAGCGCCGCTGGCAGGGCCGGGTCAATGCGGTCCGGACCGTAGAAGATCGCCGAATAACGCGTTCCCATGGTCGTGCCGTTCAGGACGTGGCGGCGCGGGCTGTCCGCGGCGATCGCGTCAGTAGACGTCTTCGACATAGAGGCCTTGCTCCTTGAGTGTTCCGACATCGAGGCCGAGGGGATGGAGGACCTTTTCGAGCGCTGCGACGACGCCCTGGGCCATGTCGCGACCGCCGCAGACCATGACCTGCGCGCCGCGGGAGATCATGTGGCGCAGCACGTCGGCGTCTGCCGCGAGCTTGTGCTGGACATAGGCGCGCTCCTCGCTGCGGGAAAAGGCGGTCCGCACACCCGAGAGACGGCGGTCGGTGAGCCACATCCTGAGGTCTTCGCGGTAGAGGAAGTCGGAATTCGGGCTGCGTCCGCCGAAGTAGAGGTGGATCGGACGGCGGCGGCTGTTGTTGCGGATGAAGCCGGTCAGCGGACCGATGCCGGTGCCGGCGCCGATCAGGATCAGCGGCTGCTTGCCGCGGCGCGGGCGGAAGGCGGGGTTCGGCTTGACGAAGGCTTCGATGGCATCGCCGGGCCTCAGGCCATGCAGGTAGCCGGAGCAGAGACCGCCGGGCTGCTTGCGCACGCAGATCTCCAAGACGCCGTCCCGTGCCGAACTGGCGAGCGAATAGAAGCGCGGCAGGTCGCTTCCGGGAGGCAGGATGCCGACCAGATCGCCGGCATGGAAGTGCGGCAGGGACGGGCGGAAGAGGCGGGCGAGCAACCCATTTCTCTCTCCTTCGGGCGCGGCGAAGCGCAGTACCGAGGTCGGAGCCTGCACTTCGGTGCCGTAGTCGATGCGCTCGATGAGGACCAGACGCGCGGTCTTCGGGCGGGCGGCGACGTGAACGAGCGAGAGCGGCGTGCCGATGCGGGTGCCGATCTCCTCGCCCCAGCGGGCGAATTCCTGCACCGACTGGCGATCGACCGTGGCGAACGGCGCAAGCTGATGCCAGCCGCTGGCGACGAGTGCTTCCTCGACCTCGCGGGCGAAGCCGCAGAAGCGCGGGAACTGGCGGTCGCCGAAGCCGAGGACGGCGACGGGAAACTGCGGAGCCGTTGGGATTGCCGCGAGCTTGTCGAGGAACTGGCGGGCCGAGGCGGGAGCGGCGCCGTCGCCATAGGTGGCTGCCAGAACGAACATGCGTTCGGCGTGCCTGTAGGTCTTGGCAACGTCGTTCATCGCGCCGGTGTGGACCTTGTGGCCGGCGGCGGTGAGCGCCTCGTGCAGGGTCTTGGCGAAGCCCCAGGTCGTGTTGCCCTCGCTGCCGACCACGATCACCGTGTCGGCGGCCTGGGCGCCGTGATTGTCGGCGATCTTCGGGGTCGCGGCACGCCGCCGCCACCAGATCATGACGCCCGTCGCGGCGAAGAAGGGAACCGCAAGCGCCGAGGGGCCAAGGAGCAGGGCGAACCACCAGAGGCCCTGACCGGTGTGCAGCATGAAGACCGTTTCGTAGACGGTCTTCACCGTGCCATTCGGCATGTAGTTCATGAGTTCGCCGGTTGCTTGGTCGACATAGCCCATACCGTCGGCTGTGGTCAGGGTGAAGGCGTCGTTCAGGTCGCCCTGATAGGGAAAGCGCAGCTCCCGGAGATCGGCGATGCTCGTCGCCTTGAAGGGTGCGATGTCGCCGATCGCCATGGCTTCCGTGCCGGCGACGGCGTCGGGGAAGTCGGGTTCCGCGTCCGAGCCGTCGGAGACCATGCCGAAGGTCGCAAGCGACATGTAGAGGCCCGTCAGGGCGGAAACGGCGAGGCCGGGGAGGGCGAGGCGGCCGAGTTCGGCGTGCCAGCGCCTGATGCCGTCGCCACGGATCGGCGAGAAGAGCTTGCTCCAGCCGCCGAGACGGCTCGCGAGGAGCATGATGCCGGTGAGGCTGAGCAGCAGCATCGCAGCCGCACCGACACCGGCGGCCACACGGCCGGCATTACCGGCGAAGAAGCTGCGATGCAGCTGGGTCACGGTCCGGGCGAAATCCGAGGGTGCATAGGGTTCGATCTTGTCGCCGGTCTTCGGGTCGACGACATCGGCACCCGGCGCGTCGCCCTCGAAGTAGTAGACGACGACCGCGCCGGAGGGCTTGCGCTCGATGCGCTCGACGCCCGGATATTTCTCCGCCACCGCCTCGGCCAGGGTCGCGACGCTGATCCCGGCAGGCGCGCCGGTCGACTGAGCTTGCTCCCATGCGGGAAGGACGGCCAGCATCGCGCCGGTCGCCGCGATGACGGTGACGACGAGGGCGACGATCAGGCCCGGGAGGGAATGGAGGTGGCGGAGCATTGCGGGACCCTTCCGGTCTGTTACATGTCGTAGGTGAAGGCTTTCACGTAGCCGCGGCCCTTGACGGGCTTGCCGGCCCCGGCCGAGGTCAGCGGCACGGTCACGTCGGAGGGATTTTC
>DATGWU010000633.1:0-2483 GCA_035299345.1 Rhizobium sp. | reverse complement strand
GCGGCGAAACCACCGGCGACTACGTCTACGACTCCGCCAAGCCGCACGCCGTGAAGACGGCCTTCGGCTACGAGATGACGTACGACGCCAACGGCAACCTTCTCACCCGCACCGGCGGCGGCCACACGTGGACGACCAAGTGGGCCGGCTTCGACAAACCCCGCTGGCTGGCCGACACCACCGCCACCGGCACCAAGGGCAGCGAGTTCACCTACAACGCCAACCGCTCCCGCGTCGTCCACCTCGAGTTCGACGCTTTGGCCAACGGCGCGCCTTCGCGCTACAGCCGCAAGAAAGTCTACGGCCTAGGACCCCAACTCGAAGCCGACTACGTCAACGCCTCCTCGACCGGCGCTCCAGATTGGAAGCTCCAGAAACTCCGCATCTACGTCCCCGGCCCCGAGGGGATCGTCGGCACGATGGAGTTCAACCCCCGGCAATCCTTCGACAAGGCCGAGACCGCCTTGGTGTACCACTACGATCACCTCGGCTCCATCGAGCGCATCACGCCGTTCGCCTCCACCGCCACCACCTACGTCCTCGACGGCCAGGGCAAACCCTCCCGCTACAGCTACGATGCTTGGGGTCAGCGCCGCAACGCCGACACTTGGTCCGGCGCCCCCATCACCACCGCCGACGGCGGCTCCGACGACGCCACGCCGAGAGGTTTCACCGGCCACGAGATGCTCGACGACTTAGGCCTCGTTCACATGAACGGCCGCATCTACGACCCGCTGCTGGGCAGGTTCCTCAGCGGCGACCTCGTAGTACAGAACCCTGCGAACCTCCAATGCTTCAATCGGTACAGTTATTGCGGGAACAATCCGCTCACGCTGACTGATCCGAGCGGTTTCACGGCAGAAACGGACGAGCAAAGAAAGGCCCGGGAGGCGGCTGAATCTGCCGCCAGATCATCCGCGATCAGCCAATTGGGCATTTTGGGCTTCATTTGCGGCGGAGATGCACTGCAGCAGGTAATTTCGCAGATTGGGTCAATTGCTGCGACTAGCGCCGCAAACGCGGCCTTAGCCGGCCCCACACCAGCGCCAGAAGGAACCCCGGATATTACTGCGAAAAGCGGCGCCTCCGTTAGTCCGGGGACTGCCCCGACCGAACAATTGCGAGCTCAGTGCCTCAGTGCGGCAAAGAGTCTCCTAAAGGATGTGCGTGATGATCCGGCGAATCGCGATGTCGCGAAGGCGATGGATAAATTGAAGCCATCATTCCGCTTCTCTGCCGGCATCCGCCGAACTGTTACGAATAAGATAACCGGGAAAACGACCACCACTGAACTCCGAAGTGGGGCTGCGAGCTACAATCCCAAGGCCAACCGATTTGGCCTCATCCTCGATCCAAGTGCCGGCCCCTCCCCATTCCTTAAGAGCCACACCTCGCATGAGGGCGTACACCTCAGAGATGCAGCTAGAGGGAAAGATGTGAGGGGCAAGGATAACCTTGATTCGGAGGTGGATGCATGGGAACGCACGATAGACCTTCAAATGAAGGACGTTGGACGTACTGAGGAACCGAGTCATCAGAAACTCTTGCGGTCAGACGGAAGTGTTGACCGCGATTTCTTGCGTTACGTCTTATCGCAAGACGGGCAGTATAAGCAAAGCGCCGGAGGGACGCCTGCAAATTCCACAACCGATGAACCGATAGGACCAGTTTTTGAATTCAAATATGAAGAACTCGTACCCGACAAGAAACGGAAATGATTGGCGTTCAAAGCTTTTGCTAACCGCGTGCCTAATTTCGTTTTCATCGCCTCTGTATGGGGGCGGAACTGCAAGTAAAATGGAAGTACCAGCGGTGCCTCAAAAATGGATTGATGGTATGGCGAATGCCGTGAATTCAGCGATCGCAAAGGCAGGCGCGGCTGCCCCGATCACCGCTTTGCCGACTGGGGGATGGCAAGTCCTCAACCTTGAGGTTGCCGACAGCGGAGTTCTGCGTTTCGCCGCGATCTCACACGCAGAAATCTACGCCAGTATCCAAACAATCAGCGATTCAGTTGAGTGTAGACTGACAGTGCCCGATCGAGGGGGCGATGCTTGGGTGTTCTATTTCCGTTTCGACGGAGAGAAGGTTATCTTGGTTCGATTTGTAGAAGCTACGGTTCCCGGTCCTAGCCCTGACGCTAAAGCGATTGAGCGCGGACGCGGGGGAAAGTGAGGTAGCACCGTTCACCAACCGGTCACCTGACGAAGGCCGCCTGTCCTGCTCGGGTCAGGCGGCGGCGTTTTCGGGGGAAGTGTGCCGGGCCTAATTGACGTCGGCGTTTTGGCCGAAGTGACGTCGTAGGGTTTTCGGGCCGTTTACCACACTGACGTCGGAAAAGGTGGCCGCGGGCATCGTAGCTTCTGTGCGCGCTGCGATGCAGCGTGGCTGCACGCGCGGGGCGCATGGCGCTGTCAAAGAACAGGCCGGCGTGCCGGTGTGGTCGTAGCCGTGGAGCGCGGCTACGACCACAGGGGCCGGTT
>DATGWU010000632.1:0-2015 GCA_035299345.1 Rhizobium sp. | reverse complement strand
GATCTCGTTCAGCCCGAGCGGCTTCATGATCGCCACGAACTGGTCGATCTTCGAGGATTTTCCGGTGATCTCGAAGATGAAGTGATCGACGGTCGCATCCACCACCTTCGCCTGGAAGGCGTCGGCAAGGCGAAGGGTCTCGGCGCGCATCTCGCCGGAACCGGTGACCTTCACGAGAGCCACCTCACGCTCGATCGGCCGTTCCTGGCCGAGCTCGCGGGCACGCACCGTCAGGTCCACCACGCGGTGGACAGGAACGATGCGCTCGAGCTGCGTCTTGATCTGCTCGAGCACGCTCGGCGTCCCGCGGGTGACGATGGTGATCCGCGACAGATGCGCCTCGTGCTCGGTTTCCGAGACCGTGAGACTTTCGATGTTGTAGCCGCGGCCGGAAAAGAGGCCGATGACGCGGGCAAGGACGCCCGGCTCGTTGTCGACGAGAATCGAGAGCGTATGGCTTTCGACGCTCGCCGTTTCCGGGGCGATGAAATAGGCGGAGCCCGTGGGCTGAAGGTGTGCGTTCATTGTAAACCCCTTGAAATCAGACGAGCTGGCGGCCCTTGGCGTCGATGGCGTTGGCGACCGCCTCGTCGGTGGCCTCGTCGGGCAGCAGCATTTCGTTGTGTGCCTTGCCGGACGGGATCATCGGGAAGCAGTTGGCGAGGTTGGCGACGCGGCAGTCGAAGATCACCGGCTTCTTGACGTTGATCATCTCCAGAATGGCGGCGTCCAGGTCGCCCGGCTTCTCGCAACGCAGACCGACGGCCCCATAGGCTTCGGCGAGCTTGACGAAGTCCGGCATCGCCTCGGTATAGGAGTGCGACAGGCGGTTGCCGTGCAGGAGCTGCTGCCACTGGCGGACCATGCCCATGTACTGGTTGTTCAAGATGAAGATCTTGACCGGAGCTTCATACTGCACGGCGCACGACATTTCCTGGATGCACATCTGGATCGAGGCGTCGCCGGCGATGTCGATAACGAGGCTTTCCGGGTGGGCGATCTGCACGCCGATCGCCGCCGGGAAGCCGTAGCCCATGGTGCCGAGACCGCCCGACGTCATCCAGCGGTTCGGCTCCTCGAAACCGAAGAACTGGGCCGCCCACATCTGGTGCTGGCCGACTTCGGTGGTGATGTAGGTATCACGATCCTTGGTGAGGGCCGCGAGCCGCTCGACTGCGTATTGCGGCATGATGACATCGTTGGACGGCGTGTAGGCGAAACTGTTGCGCGCCCGCCAGCGGGTGACACTGTCGCGCCATTCTGCCGTCTGGCCGGCATCCGGCTTCTTCGGAAGCGCCCGCCACAGGCGGACGATGTCTTCGAGGACATGCCCGACGTCACCGGCGATCGGAATGTCGACCCGGACATTCTTGTTGATGTTCGACGGATCGATGTCGATGTGGATCTTCTTGGAGTTCGGCGAGAAGGCGTTGAGGCGGCCGGTGATGCGGTCGTCGAAACGGGCGCCGATGCAGACCATAACGTCGCAGTCGTGCATCGCCATGTTGGCCTCGTAGGAGCCGTGCATGCCGAGCATGCCAAGCCAGTTCTTGCCAGACGCCGGATAGGCGCCGAGCCCCATCAGCGTGGAGGTGATCGGGAAATCGGTGAGAGAGACCAGTTCGCGCAGCAGCTTGGAGGCTTCCGGCCCGGAGTTGATGACGCCGCCGCCGCTGTAGATGATCGGGCGCCGGGCGCTCGCCATCAGCTCGACCGCCGCCTGGATCGCGCGAGCGTCGCCCTGCACCTTCGGCTGGTAGCTCTTCTGGATCCTGTGCGCTTCCGGCGGCGTATAGGTGCCGGTCGCGAACTGGACGTCCTTCGGAATGTCGACCAGCACCGGGCCGGGCCGACCGTGAGTCGCGACATGGAAGGCCTGGTGGATCACCTCGGACAGCTTCTCGGTGTCCTTCACCAGCCAGTTGTGTTTCGTGCAGGGTCGCGTGATGCCGACGGTGTCGGCCTCCTGAAACCCGTCGGTCCCGATCATGAAGGTCGGAACCTGCCCCGTCAGC
>DATGWU010000631.1:0-3323 GCA_035299345.1 Rhizobium sp. | reverse complement strand
CCAGGTGGAGCCCGCCCAGTTCTGCGCCACGCGCACCCAGCAGGTGTCAGAGCCGTCCTTCTTCGCCTTGCGGTCCCAGGGGAACCACAGCTTGATGCGGCCGTACTGGTCGGGATGGATTTCTTCTCCTCCAGGACCGGCAACGATCGCCACCTGCGTGCCTTCGATCCGGGGACGCTTCGTCTCACGATGCGGAGTCATCGGCACGCGAGACGGCATAGCCTCGAATCCTTGAGTATATTCCGGCTCGTTTTTATTGGTTTCATAGGAGCGGTCGACGACTGAGTAGGTCGCTTTGACGATCACGTGCTCCTCATAGACGTGGTCCGGATGGGCCACCTCATAGGGTGTGAAGCGTCTTCCCACTTCAAGGATACGCGATGTCGAGGCGCCGTAGACCCGGTCGTGATCGGCTTCCGAAGCCTGCATCCTCAGCTTTTCCGCGCGCTCGGCTTCCGCCACGGAGGAGATGCGCGCCGGATACTCGTAGAGCTCTCGCTTCACCGCATCCGGCATCTGCACGAGCGACGGCGTCATCGTCGTCGGCACCATGCGGGGCGTTTCAAAATTCCAGTCCGCCCCGGCACGTTGGCCCGGCACGTACGAATAGCGCCGGCTCCATTCGTTGATATGGTTGCGGTCGGAAGAGCCCTGTGCCAGTCGGACCCGCCCCTCTCCCTGCGCCGAGGGCGACGGGCCAAGCCAGCCCGACGCACTGTCCGCCACGTGCAGCTTGTGCTTTCCTTCCTCATGGGAGAACCAGTAGAAAAGCCCGTCCTCTTCGAAGCGGCGGGTGAGATAGGCGAGATCCGACTCGTTCCACTGAACCGAATAGTGCTGCGGCGGCGGTGGGGTAACGACGCCCGACACATCGGGAGCGGGAATCCCATGCTCGGAAAAAAGGAGTTCGACGATGTCGATCGCCGTCTTGTCCATCCAGATGCGGCAATCGGATCGGCGTGAAAGGAGCCACATCTGCGGTCGAAGCACCATGGAATAGGAGCGCAGGCCGCGGGTGATGGGAGGCCCTTCATTGAGCTCGGTCACCAGCCCATTGAACGGACGGCGCACACTGCCACCCTCCCCATCGCCCTGCTCTACTTCGACGGAGACATCAACCAACCGACCAATCAGCTCTTCCGGCTTGACGGAAGGCTTCTTGGAACGTGCCGACAGCCGGATCTCGAAGAGCGAGGAGACCCCTTCCTCGATCGTCACCCGCTCCGGCAACAGTTGATCTTCCCCGAGCGGTGAGACGATCTTGAGAATACGGTTCGCCTGGATGAAATCCGCAGCGGACGACATGTCGTTCATCGGGCGTACACCTCTCAGCCTACGGCCGCCGCGGAAGCCTCGGAGAACCGTCTCACGAAGTTGTCGACCAGCGTATGCCGTTCGAAATAGTGGAGAAGCTCCAGACGGTTGGTAGCGCTGTTGAAATAGGCGGCGGCGATGGGCCGCCCCCCCGTCTTCTGGATGAATGTGACCGCCGGGTTGCCGTAGAAAAGACGGGTCGGCGCGGGATCCTCGCCGTACATGCGCAGAAACGGCAGGGTCGCAGACGCCTTGTAGTACTCCAGCGCTTTGGCGGTGAAGATGTTCTTCTTGCCGAGGTAGCGGTGGAGGACGCCAGCCCTTCCGTTGGGACGGGTCGTGAGCTGAGTACCGGGTTCGAAGAATTCCGACAGGAGTTCGCGCACGCCCGGAGAGCCCTGCAGTTTGCGACCCTTGAAATAGACGTCTTCGCCCGTCGTCAGCGTATATACGTTGCGCAGCACCTGCAGATGGCCGGTGCCGATGATTTTCACACCCTTGATTTTCTTACTCGGCGCGATCATGCCGAAGACGCTCTCGTCGAAGACTTCCTCGACGATGAGGTGATGGTCCGTCAGTTTCACCTTGTCGATTACCGGCATATTCATGGCAAAGATCTCCTCCAAACCGGGCAGCGAGGGAGTGAATGGGCGCCGGGACGATCCGGCGCCCATTTCTGGCGGATGCTTAAGCAGCCTTGGCGGTCGAAAGGTCGTAGGACGCGATCATCGGCGATTGCGGCGAATGGTTCTCGTCGTACGGCGTGTACTTCACTTCCATCTTGGTGAAGTTCAGCTTGATCGTCTCGATCGGGCGGTCGCCGTTGGAATCAATCGAATAGCTGGCGATCAAGGTGTTGGTCAGCGCATATTCGATATAGGTGTCGCCCGGGTTACCCGTCGTCACGAGGTGAATGACGGTGCGTTTTCCGGTTCGGCCCGAGCAGGCCTCCTGGAAGAGCTTCGTCGACGAGGAGTCGCTGACCTTTGTCAGAATGACTTCCGAGACCGTCGGCTCGGAAGCTTCACGATTTGCGGCGGAGCCGGCAGACGTATTCATGTTGCGGGAGACGTTCCAGTGGATGGCCTCGATATCCATCCACTTGCGGTGCTGTTCATGGGTCGCGTCGCCCTGGATACCGTCGATCTGCAGATAAATCGGCATGCTCTCAACTCTCCTGTAGTGGTTTGCCTGGTTGCGGCTAAGGCGCGTTGGCCTTTCTCACTGCTCCTCCCCGATTGCTTTTCCGCCTCGGGGATTCTTCATCCGCCTGCCGTCTTCTCGTCGGCGGGTCGAATTGGGATCGGACCGGCGCTCGTTCGGCCTCAATGACGAACCGGAGTCCATCGATACCGATGGTGATCTCCGAGACCTTCCGTTCCTCGGCGACTGCATCGAGGAAAAAGGTCGAGAGTACCGGCAAAAGGTCCCGCGCGATCATGGTTTCGATTGCACGGGCGCCCATCTCGCTCGCCTTCGCGCGGGCGATCAGGGCCTCTCGCGCCTCGGATGACAGCGCAACGGCTGTTCCATACGCCAGACCGACACGGTCGCGGATCCGGTTGATCTGGATGTCGACGATGCCCGAAAGCGTCTCTCGTCCGAGCGGCATGAAAGGCAAGATCGTGGTCCGTCCCAGGAAGGCCGGCTTGAAGTGCTTCTGCAGTTCCGGGATAAGCAGCGCCTCGAGCGCCTCCCCTTCCGGCATCGTGTCCGGGTCAGCGGAGAGCGCGGCTATCAGTTCCGCCCCGCTGTTCGCGGTCATGAAAATCGTGGTGTTTTTGAAGTCGATGTCACGGCCTTCGCCGTCGCGCAGTGTCCCCTTGTCGAACACCTGGTAGAAGATCTCCTGGACGCCAGGATGCGCTTTGTCGATCTCGTCCAGAAGCAGGACGCCATAGGGCCTGCGGCGCACGGCTTCGGTCAACACACCGCCTTCGCCATAACCCACATATCCGGGCGGCGAACCGAGGAGCATGGAAATCTTATGCTCCTCCTTGAACTCCGAC
>DATGWU010000630.1:0-2112 GCA_035299345.1 Rhizobium sp. | reverse complement strand
CCAGGTGGAGCCCGCCCAGTTCTGCGCCACGCGCACCCAGCAGGTGTCAGAGCCGTCCTTCTTCGCCTTGCGGTCCCAGGGGAACCACAGCTTGATGCGGCCGTACTGGTCGGGATGGATTTCTTCTCCTCCAGGACCGGCGACGATCGCCACCTGCGTGCCTTCGATCCGGGGACGCTTCGTCTCACGATGCGGCGTCATCGGCACCCGGGATGGAATTGCCTCGAAGGCCTGGGTATATTCAGGCTCGTTCGTATTGGTCTCGTAGGAGCGATCGACGACGGTATAGGTCGCCCTGACGAGCACATGCTCCTCATAGACATGATCGGGATGTGCCACCTCATAGGGGCATGAAGCGGCTAACGTATCTCTCTACAGATCATTCAAATGTCAGCCACGGCACACCCTGAACGAGGCGACCGCCATGTTCGCAAGCATCACCGAAGCGGGCGACCTTCTGGCCACCGATCTTGGCGACCGACGATCCGCCAGTAATGCTGGCTGTCGTCGGCACGCCCGTGCAGGTGCATTTGTCACCCACAGTGGCGATCGGCACACCGTCGACGCAGACGAAGGACTGCGAAGTCGAAGAAACAGGCCCGCCGACATGCGGCTTCGGGGCCGGATCGACCATCGGACAGACATGCATGTGACCTTTGAGCGTAACCGGGCGGCCGACCATTCTGCAACTCCTCGTCTTGGCGCCGATCCTGCTCCGCTACGGCTTCGCGTCTCGTGAGCAGGCGACCCGGCATCAGCTTCCGATCAACCGCACCGGCCGCGGCGGGAACGGCGCATTATCCATCAATTGCATATCGTGCGCCTGCGCCAGGATCGCCATATGCGGCAAGGCTTCGTAAATCTCCAGACTGGCCAAAGCCCTGTTACCGCCGAGCGCAAGGATCGGACTGAAACCGTAGATCTGGCCCACGCCGAGCGTGCCGAGTTTCGAACGGGCCGGTTTGAAGAGCTTTTTGACGTCGGCGTCGTATTCGTCGAATGTCGGATCGTCGAGAAGCATCAATTCGCTCGTCACGGCAATATCGGGATCATAGGTCTTGCCGCTGATAAGCGCCTGGCACGATACCTGCCCGTTCACGAGATTAACGGACATGTTCTGATGAACTTCGTTCCATGCGACGATCGTTCCAAATGCGCCGAAACCCAGCACATGTGTCTGTTCAGGCCTGATCTCGTGATCGCCATCAAAAATGAACTTCATGATCGACGCGTATCTGGCGGGATCACAGAACTGGAAATATCCATTCATTATGATCCCCGTGCCGTTCTGCTCCCAGAATTCGATAACCGCATTAGGAACCTTGCCGCGGTAACGTTCTACATCGACTGCTTCCCCGCCCTTTGGAGCACCGAAATCCTCGATGATTGAAGCAAGCCTTACCTGATAATCCTTCACGGTGCCTCCACTCAGAACCGATAAATGCGTGGGCATTTATTATGACATTGGGGCGTCGCCGGGACCACCTTGCCCCTTGCCCGAACCACCGTTCGAGCCGCCCGACTTCTTACCCGATTTTGAAGATTTGCCATCCTCGCAGATTTTCAAGTCGACATTGGTACGCTCGCCCTTTTCCTCGGCCTTTTGCGCATGCTCCTTGAGCTGTTCCAACCGTGTCTTGTCGGAACTGGGCCCTGTTTTGGACCACTGCGAACCAATCGACCGGTTGGCCGATCTCGGACCCATGCCGCCGTTCTCTGTCGAGAGCTGTCCGGTACCGCCGGCTGACAAATCCGGCGTGTGGATCACGTCCATCGTCTTGATTTCACTGGCGGCCGCGTCTCTGGCAGCTTTGGCGCTCATACGGGTGTTCTGATTCAACAGTTCCCTGGATCTGTTTCCAATCCACGATTCGCGGGCGTTCGCGCGATCCAAGGCATCCTCGGCTCCGCGGCCGAACTTTTCGTAGTTCTCCATGTTTTTGACGAGCTGGTCGGGCGGAATATCGTTGATTGCCTTCTGCTGCTCCTTGAGCTGGCGCTCGAATTCCTTGATCTCGTCCGGCGTCGATCCTTCTGGCGGATTGAAGCAGTCGATCTCGCCGCAGTCCACGCACGGCTTGGTGGCTTCCTCCGCCTTGGTCTCAGTCTCGG
>DATGWU010000629.1:0-21327 GCA_035299345.1 Rhizobium sp. | reverse complement strand
AAGCTGGAGTGCATAGAGGCTGAGCGTGACGACCAGCAATGCCAGCGCCGCCGCGCCGCCCATCCCCCAATTGACGAGCGACTGGACGAATTGCGCGATGAGTTCGGCAAGCATCATGTTCGCCGTGCCGCCGAGAAGGGCCGGCGTGACGAAGTAGCCGAGCGACATGACGAAGACCATCAGCGCTCCGGAGGCCATGCCGGGCAGCGCAAGCGGCAGGAGCACGCCGACGAAGGCCTGTCGGCGGTTCGCCCCGCACAAGGCGGCCGCCTGGAGGGTCATCGGGTCGATCTTCCGGATGACGCCATAGAGCGGAATGACGATGAAGGGCAGCATGATGTAGGTCATGCCGATCGTGACGCCGACGAGATTGTTGACCATCGCCAGCGGCGCGTCGATGAGACCGAGGGCCATCAGCGTCTTGTTGATCACGCCGGTGCGCTGCAGGAGCACCATCCATGCATAGGTGCGGGCGAGAAGATTGGTCCACATCGACAGCAACACGATTGCGAAGACGATGTTGGCGGCCCGGCGCGGCATGATGGCAAGCGCCCAGGCGACCGGGAAACCGACGACGAGCGAAATGACCGTGACCACGGCCGCGACGAAGAAGGTGTTGAAGAAGATCTTCAGATAGGTCGTGCCGCCGAGAAGCTCCACATAGTTCTGCAGCCCGACGACCGGCTCGGTGAAGCTGCGGGTCAGGAGTGCTGCGACCGGCAGCACGAAGAAGACGAGAACGAGAACCAGTGCCGGAAGAACCGGCGCAAGGCCGCCCGGCCGCGCCCGCCGCTTTGGCGGGACCGTCCTTTCCGTTTCGAGTTCCACAGAAGTTACCACGAGCGACATCCTCGGTTCTCCCTGTCGAGCGGGTTCGGGCACGGCCCGTCAGCACATGCGTTTCGGACCGGAAGGACGAAGCCTCCCCCTTCCGGCCACCTCATCTCTACTTCGACTGCCAGGCGTACCAGCGCTCGCCGATCTCGTCGCGATGCTTGGCCCAATAGGCCATGTCGGCGTTGACCTGCGATGCGGTCTGCTGGTCGGGCAGCGTCTTTGCGAGCGCAGGATCCATCAGAGCCGGGGATTTCAGGTTGGTCGGCGCGTAGCCGGTGCCGGCGGCCATTTCCGCCTGCCCTTCGGGCGAGGACGCATAGGCGATGAACTTCATCGCAGCTTCCTTGTTCTTGGCACCCTTCGGCACGACGAGCGCATCGGCCGCGGTAATGTTCTGCGCCCAGGAGGTCTCGACATTGACGCCGGTCGCAGCAAGTGCGGTCAGGCGACCGTTCCAGAACGAGCCGAACGATGCTTCGGCGGAGGCAAGAAGCTGCTGCGACTGCGCGCCGCCCGACCACCAGACGATGTCGGCCTTGATCGTGTCGAGCTTCTTGAAGGCGCGATCGAGGTCGAGCGGATAGAGTTTGTCCGCCGGCACCCCGTCAGCCAGCAAGGCAGCCTCGATCACGCCCGGGGCCGACCACTTGTAGAAGGTGCGCTTGCCGGGAAATTTCGCGGTGTCGAAAAGCTCGGCCCAGCTTGCCGGACAGGCCGAGACGGCGTCCTTGTTGCAGCCGATGACGAAGGAATAGTAGAACGAGCCGACCGAATAGTCGGTGACGAAGCGGGGATCGAGCGACGCCTTGTCGATCACAGAAAAGTCGAGTTTCTCGAGCAATCCCTGCTCGCCGGCCTGGATCGCATAGTCGCCCTCGACGTCGACCACATCCCAGGTCGTGCCCTGTGCCTCGACCATGGCCTTGATCTTGCCGTAGTCGGTCGGGCCATCCTGCACGACATTGACGCTTTCCTTGACGGTGAATTTGTCGGCCCAGGCACTCTTCTGGACGTCCTGGGTGGTGCCGCCCCAGCTTGTGAAGACGAGATCGGCGGCGAGGCTCTGCTCGGAAACTCCCAGTATTATCGCGAGCGTCGCGATTGCGGTTTTGGCTTTCATGTTCGGTTCCCTTGTTTTCTCTAGTGACGCGGTATCGGGTTGGTATTCTTCGGCGTCCGGGAGACCTCTTCGGGTCCCTTCGATCCGGCGCCGCATTGCTTCACTTCACCGGACCTGCTCCTCCCCCGACGCGGAAGAAGGGAGCTGGCTTCATGATCTTGTTTTCCGCCACCTCGATCAGGTCGCGGATCTTGGGCAGGAAGGCCTGCCAGGCCGGATCGGCGGCAAGGCGCGCGCGCCGCGCCTCCCGATCGTCGAGGCTCGCATAGGCCCAGATATGCACGATCTCGTTGATCGGCCCGATTTCGGAAAAGAAGTAGCCGACGAGATTGCCGAGATGTTTCTTCTGGATTTCGATGCCTTCTTCGCCGACCACTTCGAGGTAGCCGGGAATGGCGCCGTTCTTCAGCCGATAGGTGCGGATTTCGTAGAACATCGGCTCACCGCATCACGAAGGGATCAGGAAAGGGCGCGTCCGACGTCGTGAGCCAGACGGTTTTGGTGCGGGTGTAGTCGAGCACCGCCGCCATGCCGCCCTCGCGGCCGTGACCGGATTGTCCGTAGCCCCCGAAAGGTGCGATGGGCGAGACGGCGCGGTAGGTGTTCAGCCACACGATGCCCGCGTGAATGTTCCGGCTCATGCGGTGAGCCCGAGCGAGGTTCTGCGTGAAGACGCCAGAGGCGAGACCGAACCCGGTGTCGTTGGCAAGCCGGAGCGCCTCCTCCTCCGTCTCGAAGGACACGACCGAAAGCACCGGACCGAAGAACTCCTGCACCAGCGACGGCGAGGCGATGCCGTCGCAATCGAGAACGGTCGGCGGATAGTAATTGCCCGGCCCTTCCGGACGAACCCCGCCGGTGACGAGCCGCGCGCCTGCCGCGACGGACGCTGAAACCAGCGCATCGACATGATCCTGCTGCCGGCGTGTGGCGAGCGGCCCGACTTCGGTCGCCATGTCGAGCGGGCTGCCGATGCGGATCGCCTGTGCCTTCGTCTTCAGGCGTGCGAGGAATTCGTCCTTGACGGAGCGTTCGACGATGAGGCGGGAGCCTGCGACGCAGGATTGGCCGGTGGCGGCGAAGATGCCGGCGACCTGCGCGTTGACGGCACTTTCCATATCGGCATCGGCGAAGACGACGAAGGGCGACTTGCCGCCGAGTTCGAGTGACGTCGAGGCAAGGTTCTCGGCCGAATTGCGCACGACATGCCGCGCGGATTCCGGCCCGCCGGTGAAGGCGATGTGAGCAATTTTCGGATGACGCGTGAGTGCGGCACCGCAGGTGGTGCCGAAGCCGGTGATGATGTTGACGACGCCCGGCGGGAAGCCGGCCTCATCCACAAGGCGGGCGAATTCGAGGAGCGGTGCGGGACCATCCTCCGACGCCTTCATGACGAGCGTACAGCCGGCGGCGAGTGCCGGCCCGATCTTGACGGCCGACAGAAAGAGCTGGCTGTTCCACGGAACGACCATGGCGACCACGCCGACCGGCTCACGCCGCAACCACACGTCCATGTCTGGTTTGTCGATCGGGAGGAACGAGCCCTCGATCTTGTCGGCGAGGCCGGCGTAGTAGCGGTAGTAGTTGGCGACGTAGGCGATCTGCGAGGAAGTCTCCCGGATGATCTTGCCGGTATCGCGCGTCTCGAGTTCGGCAAGCGTCGTCGCATTGGCCGCGACGAGGTCGGCCAGGCGGTAGAGCAGCTGGCCGCGCTGGGTCGCGGTCATCCTCGCCCAGGGACCGTCGACAAGGGCGCGGTGTGCCGCCTCGACGGCGCGATCCACCTCCGGCTCGCGCGCCTCCGGCATGACGGCCCAGGCCTCGCCGGTCGCAGGATCGAGGCTCTCGAATCCGTGTTCGCCGTCTTCAAAGGCTCCGTCGATATAGTGCTGGAAGCGCCGCATGATCCCTACTCCTTGAAGGCCGGCATGACGTCGCGAATGAAGCGCTCGAGCGAGGCCTTCTTGCGTTCGAAGCTCATGCCGGTGTCGATCCAGAACGAGTATTCATCATAGCCCATCGCCTCGTATTTCTTGAGGCGTTCGATGACGTCGGCGGCCGTGCCGATCGGGAGGTTCGTGCCCATCACCTCAGGCGAGAGATTGGCGTTCGCCGCGATGTCCTCGTCGCTCAAGCGTTCGATCAGGCCCTGATGGATGGGCCGCTCGTTCTTGAACCAGGCGAAGAAGTAGTTGTAGTAGACGCTGATCTCCCGGGCCGCGCGGGCGATGTCGGCGGCATCGGACCCGACATAGGTGTGCTGGAGCAACATGATCTTCGGGCGCGGGACCTGAGGCGTCTTCTCGCAGGCGGCATTGAAGCGCCCCATCAGGCTTTCGATCTCCGGATCGCCGTTCCACAGCGGCGTCACCTGGACGTTGCAGCCGTTCGCCACCGCGAATTCGTGGGAGTTCGGATCGCGGGCAGCGACCCAGAGCGGGATGGCATCCTGCAGCGGTTTCGGGGCCGACGTCGTCGACGGGAATTTCCAGAACTGGCCGTCATGGGCGTAGTCGCCCGCCCAGATGCCCTTCACGGCCGGAACCATCTCGCGCAGGTGCTGGCCGGCAGTCCAGGCGTCGAGACCCGGATGGAGACGTTCGTATTCGAAGGAATAGGCGCCACGCGCGATGCCGAGTTCCAGGCGCCCGTCGGTGATGATGTCGGTCATCGCCGCCTCGCCGGCGAGCTTGATCGGATGCCAGAACGGCGCGATGACGGTGCCGACGCCAAGTCGGGCCTTCGTCGTGCGGCGAGCGAGGTCGGCAAGGTTCACGAAGGGGTTCGGCGCGATGGTGAAGTCCATGCCGTGGTGCTCGCCCGTCCAGATGGCATGCATGCCGCCCGCATCGGCGATTTCGCACAGCTGGACGAACTCGTCGTACAGTTCCTTGTGGCTCTGGCCGGCATCCAGCCGCTCCATATGAACGAAGAGCGAGAACTTCATAGTATTCATGCCTTTCTAGCGATGGAATGGACGCGGCCCGTGGTTTCCGTGCCGAAATAGACGCCGAAATTGCCGAGTGAGCGTTCCGATGCGAAGCGATTGACGATGTCGGCGGTCGCCGCGCTGTCGAACCTCGGGTCAGCGAGACGGTCAAGGGCGACGAAGGACCCGCCGCGGGGATCGCCGTCGCCCAGGAAGGCGCGGTAGACGATATGCTGCCGGCCATCCTTCCGGTCCTCGTAGACTGAGTAGAGAAAGCCGATCGTGACGGGCAACCCGGTCAGGTCTTCGAGCGCCGACCGGAGCGCCGCAAGAGGTTCTTCGCCGTTCACGTCGCAGCCCGGCAGGCTCTTCGTCCCGTCACCGACGAGCAGGATCTCGCCATCACGCTCGACGACGGCACTCAAATGCAGACTGCCTTCCGCGGCCGCGGAAACCGCCCTGGCGGCGAGCGTCGGCACGAAATAGCCGCCCCGGACGTAGCCCAGCCCGTTGCTGTCGCTGCTCTCGAAAGCCTCGACACGTCCGAGCAGAATGACATGGTCGCCTGCCTCGATGACCTGTTCAAGCCTGCAGTCGAACCAGGCGGCGACGCCCGAAATGACCGGCGATCCGAGGGGGCCACTGCTCCACGCGACCGTGGCGAAGCGGTCCTCGGACGGGCGGGCGAACGTGTTCGATATGTCCTGCTGTGTCTCGGCGAGAATGTTGATCGCAAAACCGCTCGCCCTGGTCATGGCCTCGAAATTGCGCGAGCTACGCGCCAGACAGACGAGGAGAAGAGGCGGATCGAGCGAGACGGACGTAAACGAGTTGGCTGTGAAGCCCAGAGGCTTTCCTTGGGCGTCGGTCGACGTCACGACGGTGACGCCGGTGGCGAAGGCGCCGAATGCGGAGCGGAGCGCGCGCGGATCGAGATGCTCAGTCATGACGAAGTCTCCGGAGTAGCAAGCCATGTGCGCATCAGTGCGTTGACGGCTTCGGGTGCCGTGAGGTTGACCATGTGCCGGTGACCCCCAACGATATGCGCGATGCCCCGCGGGGCGAGAGCAGCCATCTGCCGCGCCATGTCCGGCGTCGAGTTCGGGTCGCCGCTCCCCGTCAGGAAAAGCGCGGGACATGTCACTGTCGGCCAGGCGTCGGCGTAGGTCGAGTCTCCGCCGGCGAAGGCGCGATAAGCAGTCGCGTAGGCATCCTTGTCCATCAGACCCAGCCAGCGTCGCGTCAGCAGCCGGGGGGCACGGCTCTCCTCGTCGTCCGAGAACCAGCGCTGCACGGGTCCGTCGACATCGACGCCCTCCTCTTCGATCGAGGCGGCACGTGCCATAACCGCCGCTTTCGCCGCAGGATCACGGCGGAAGACCCCGTTCAGGAGCGCGACGCGCCGGACACGCTCCGGGAAACGCGCGGCCGCACCGCCACAAACAAGCGCACCCATGGAGTGGCCGGCAATGTTGACCCTATCGAGCCGCAGTGCGTCGAGAACACCGCCGAACCAGGCGACGAAGTCGGCGAGGCTGCTGTCCTTTGCCAGTGGCGCACTTTCGCCATGGCCGGGCATGTCGACGGAGATGACGCGGTGGCTCACGCCGAGGGCCTCGATCTGCGGTGCCCAGGCTTCAAGCCGCATGCCGACGCCATGGACGAGGAGAAGCGGTTCGCCCTCACCTCTTTCATGGTAGGCCGCGCCGTTGCGAGCATGCTGCCGCTTGAGCGACGGTGCGGATGTCGTCGGTTCGGACGTCGTGGCAACCACCATCTCCGGCTCCATCGCCTCAGACGCCGGCCGGATTGGCGACGTCCTGACCGAGATCCCTGAGATCCTGGTAGCGATCGCCGATGCGGTGATGTGGCCGTCCGCCCACCGACGCCCCGAGACCGATCACGATCTCATCCGCCGCGGGGGCATCCGGAATGGCGGTCTGGATCGTGAGGTAGTGGGAGCGGCGACCCTCGTCGTTCTTGTCCATCAGCGGGATCACGATCGCCGTATTGGCTGGGCCACGCGTGTTGGTGAAGGCGAGATAGGATTTGGCGCCGACGGCCGTCCGGTAGTGATTGCCGAAACGCAGCGTGTGGATGAGCGCCGATGCGTGTTCGATCTCGCCGTCGAGGCCGACGACGGCGACCTTTCCATAGGCCTCGACGGCCTCGCCGGAGCCGACCGCGTCAATGATCATCTTGGTCAGAAGCTCGCCGAGAACCGGGGCGGCCGCGTGGATCTCCGGCTTCAGGTCTTCGACGAACCCCTTGCCCGCCCACGGGTTCTTCACCACCGCGAATGCGGAGAAGAGCTTCAAGGGCCGAGGCACCTTCCTGCCTCCTTCGACCAACGTCGTCTCCACTTGCAGCAGCGTCTTGCGGATCTGGATCATCGCCCGGCATTCCTTTCTCGATGTTGGTATTATGGTATACCATGATATTGGCATGTCAAGCGACCGGAGATGAAGCATTGAAAGAATGTCGGCAACTGGGAGATTTCGTCTTCTTCGACAGGGACGAACCGGCCCGTGTGGTGAACGTCGATGTCCTGCAAGACAAGGCCCGCCAGCTCGGCGTCAGCTCGTCCGACATCGCGACCTCGCTCAACAAGGCAACGGGCACCCCTAGCTTGCGGGCACCGAGGTGGATGCCTCGATTTGCCGCTGAAGCCCGGACATCTGACGGCCACTGTCTTACCTACCCAGACCTGCACCCTCCCCTTTAGATGAGTGGCGCGGGAGACCTCTTGACGGGGCCGCCGTGCAGTGATTGGATAAGTGGATACAAAAATCCAATAGGCTCCCATGTTGACGATCTTCTCCTCCTCCGCCCGGGCCGCGTCGACCGCCGAAGAGGAGGCGTATCTTCATCTGCAGCAGGCGCTCCGCCTCGGCCGCTACAAGCCGGGCGAACGATTGATCCCTGAGGAGATCGCCGCCGAGATCGGGATGAGCCGCATGCCGGTGCGCGAGGCCTTTCGTCGCCTCGCCTCGGAAGGGCTGGTGACGCTTCGTCCGAACCGCGGCTGCGTGGTCGCGGGCCTGACGCTCGACGAACTGAACGAAACGTTCGAAATCCGTTCGGTTCTGGAGGGCCTCGCCGTCCGCATCGCGACGCCGCTGATGACCCCCGACACGTTCGAGGAACTGGAACGGGCGCTCGATCGCATGGAGCGCGCCGGCCAGAGCGGCAGCAGCGACTGGGTTCTCCGGCATCAGGAATTCCACGCAACGATCTTCGGTTTGAGCGGGCGACCGAAACTCATCCACCAGATCGCTGCCTTACATCTGGTGATCGAACCCTACATGCGGATCTGGTTCGACTATGTCGACAAGCCGCTGTCGGCGCGCCAGGAACACGACAGCCTCATCGACGTCCTGAAATCCGGCGACGCCCACCAGGCCGAGAAAGTCATGCAGGAGCATATTCTCGAAACGGCATCATTGCTCGCCGGCTACGCAAGTCCCGGCCGGCGCTGAACGCCGTCCGGTCAATTCGTCCGAAGCCGGGGGCACATCCGGCAAAGACAGGGGAACCGCCGTCTCAACGGCACAGAGAAAAGAGGAAAAGTCATGACGATCCGTCGCATGGCAGCGATAGCGGCTGCCTTCACGACACTTGCTTTCAGCTCGGTAGCAATCGCCGAGGATGCACCGACAGAAATCAAGATTGCAACCGAAGGGGCCTATGCCCCGTGGAACTTCACCACCGCCGACGGCAAGCTGGACGGTCTCGAGATCGAACTGGCCAACGATCTCTGCGCCCGCATGAAAATCAAGTGCACCATCGTCGCCCAGGACTGGGACGGCCTGATCCCGTCGCTGACCGTCGGCAAGTTCGACGTGATCATGGCGAGCATGTTCATAACCCCGAAGCGTCTCGAGACGATCGACTTCACCCAGCCCTACGCCGTCGACCCGTCCGGTTTCGCCGTTGCCAAGGACAGTGATCTCGGCAAACTCGGTGTCTCCGCGGAGAAGTTCAAGCTCGAGGATGAAGCTTCTGCGCTCGCCGCGATCGACAAGCTGAAACCGCTCCTCAAGGGCAAGGTCGTCGGCGTCCAGGCCGCCACCACCAACCTCGACTTCCTGAAGAAATACTTCGCCGATACCGTCGAGATCCGCGAGTACAAGACGACCGAACAGCACGATCTCGACCTCGCAGCCGGCCGTATCGATGCGCTCTTCGCCCAGCAGACCGCCCTCGCGGCCACCCTCGCAAAGCCGGAATTCGCCGACTACACCGTCGCCGGCCCCGGCTTCGTCGGCGGTGTCTTCGGCCTCGGCACCGGCGCCGGCCTCAGGAAGGAAGACACCAAGCTCAAGGACATGCTGAACGCCGCGATCGATGCGGCGATCGCCGACGGCACGATCAAGCGCATTTCGGAGAAGTGGGTCGGCACCGACGTCACCCCGGTCAAGTAACCACGGCGAACCGCATGCGGCCGGAGCTCATTGAATTCCGGCCGCATGGAAGCTAACAAGGGGTTCGCCTGCATGCTTGAAAAACTGCATCTGCTCGGCTTCGCCGAGGGTGGCTGGGGTCTGGCGCTCCTCGGTGCCGCAACGATGACGCTTGCGCTTTCGCTGCTCGGCTTCCTGCTGGGTACCGTCTTCGGTGCCCTGTCAGCGGCAGGTCGCCTGTCGGCGCGACGGATGCCGCGCGCGATCGCAGATGCCTATGGCACCGTCTTTCGCGGGGTGCCCGATCTCCTCACCATCTATCTCATCTATTACGGCGGCAGCGTCGCCCTCACGGCGACAGCACGCTTCCTCGGCGCCAATGGCTTCGTCGGCCTGCCATCCCTTGCGACCGGCGTGGTCGCCATCGGCATCATCTCCGGCGCCTATCAGGGAGAAGTCTATCGGGGTGCCTATCTCGCCGTCGATCGTGGGCAGTTCGATGCGGCGAAGGCCCTTGCCCTCTCCCAAGTGCAGATGCTTCGCCTCATCATCATCCCGCAACTGCTCCGCCATGCGATCCCGGGGCTCAGCAATGTCTGGCAGCTCGTCCTCAAGGATTCGGCTCTCATCTCGGTCATCGGCCTGGTCGAACTGATGCGCCAGGCCCAGATCGGCGCGGGCTCGACCCGCGAACCCTTCCTCTTCTATGTCGCCGCCGCGGTCCTCTACTTCGCGATCGCCGGCGTCACGGGGCTTGCCTTCCGCGCAGCGGAGACGAGAAGCGCTCGAGGGATCACCCATCTATGATCGACTTCGGCTTCTTTCTCGAGATCATCCCGAAACTGCTTTCCGGCCTGCCGTTGACACTTCAGCTTGCGGGTACCTCCATCCTGCTCGGTTTCGCACTCGCCCTTGCGCTCGCGCTGGCCCAGCAGGTGCGGCGTCCGGCGGTCGTCTGGCCGATCCGCTGCTTCGTCGCCGTGTTCAGGGGCACGCCGCTTCTGGTCCAGATCTTTCTCATCTACTACGGCCTTGGACAGTTCCGTCCCTCGCTACAGGCGCTCGGCCTCTGGTGGCTGTTTCGCGAGCCCTATTGGTGCGCGATCCTCGCACTCACGTTGAACACCGCCGCCTATGGCAGCGAAATCCTGCGAGGCGCGATCCGCAATGTTCCGCACGGACTTTCGGAAGCATCGACCGCGCTCGGGATGTCACGAGTTCTCACGCTGCGGCTCGTGATCCTGCCGCTGGCCCTGCGGCAGGCGATCCCCGCCTACGGCAACGAGGTCATCCTCATGGTCAAGGGGACCTCGCTCGCCTCGATCATCACGCTCATGGAGGTGACCGGCATCGCGCAGGAGCTTATTTCCCAGAGCTACCGTGCAATCGAGGTCTTCATCGCGGCGGGCGCGATCTATCTGGTCATGAACTTCATCATCGTGCGGGCGCTCGGTGCGCTCGAAACCAAACTCACGCCATACCGGACCCACGGCTGAACGGCACGGGATGGCATCGATACGAGGAGACCAAACAGGATGCGCAATTTCGAGAAGCCGACGCGATCGGTAGCCGTGTCGACCAACGCCATGGCGGCCACGTCCCATCCCTCCGCAACCCTTGCGGCCACCAATATCCTGCAGGTGGGCGGCAACGCGATGGATGCGGCGATCGCGGCCTGCGCCGTACAATGCGTGGTCGAGCCGGGCTCCACCGGCATTGGTGGCGATTGCTTTGCGCTCTACGCCCCGAAAGGCGGTGGCGAGGTGATCGCTTACAATGGTTCGGGACGGACGCCGAAGGCTCTGACGATCGACTGGTTCGAAGAGCGTGGCCTGACCGAGGTGCCGCGCCAGTCACCTTCGTCCGTAACCATCCCCGGTGCCATCGACGCCTGGACCCGACTGCATGCGGATCACGGCCGGCTTCCCCTTACCGAGGTGCTCGCCCCCGCCATCCGCTTTGCCGAAGAGGGCTATGCGATAGCGCCGCGCGTCCATCGCGACTGGTCACGGGAGGAGAAGCTGCTCGCCGTGGAAAAGGCCGCGGCCGAAATCTTCCTGCCCGGCGGCCGCGCGCCGCGGATCGGCGAGGTCCACAGGCAGCCGAGGCTCGCCGCGACACTGCGCAGGATCGCCGCCGAGGGCCGTGACGGCTTCTATCGCGGGCCGGTCGCAGAAGACATGGTCGAACATCTCCGCTCGCTCGGGGGACTTCATACCTTCGAAGACTTCGCCTCCGCCGAGGGCGAGTATGTAGCCCCCGTCACCACGGATTTCCGCGGTTATACGATCCACGAATGTCCCCCGAACGGCCAGGGTATTATCGCGCTGATGATCCTCAACATCCTGTCGCATTTCGAGGCGAAGGACGATCCGGCCTCACCGGACCGTCTGCACATCGAAATCGAGGCGACGCGCCTTGCCTATGCGGCGCGAGATTGCTGGCTCGCCGATCCGACAAAGGCTGACGTCCCGGTCGAGGAGATGCTGTCTGACGAGCTCGCGGCACGGCTCGCTGGGATGATTGACCTTCGCGGCGCGCTGACCGACCTGCCCCCGTTTGAGATGCCCCGGCACCGCGACACCGTCTATATCTCGGTGGTCGATTCCGATCGAAACGCCGTGAGCTTCATCAACTCGATCTTCGACAGCTTCGGTGCCGGCATTGTCGCTCCCGAGTCAGGCGTCATCCTGCACAATCGCGGCCAGAGCTTCTCCCTGAAGCGTGGCCATCCGAACATGATCGCGCCGGAGAAGCGGCCGCTTCATACGATCATACCCGGCATGGTTACCCGGAACGGTCGCACGGAAATGTCGTTCGGCGTCATGGGGGGCTACTACCAGGCCTTGGGGCACGCCCATCTGATCTCCAAGATCATTGACTACGGCATGGACATGCAGGATGCGATCGACCTGCCGCGGTTGGTGCCGGTCGGCGGCAACGATCTTCGCGTGGAGGCGGAGCATACCTTGTCGACCGAAACCGCGAAGGAACTACAACGGCGCGGCTTCGAGATCATCCCGGCCGAGGAACCGATCGGCGGCGCGCAGGTCATCCGGATCGACTGGGAGAACGGCACGCTCGTCGGCGCATCGGAGTCCCGGAAGGATGGAATCGCGCTCGGCTTCTGACGAAGCCTGTCATGCTCCGGGTCCATATGGACGCCTTGCGCCGCGGATGCGCCGCATTCCCCTTCCTGGCGTTCCCACGGACATATTATGCCTCTGTTTGCGATCACGGCGCCGGGTCGCCACCTTCCGGGCGGCGCAGACCGCGAGCAAGATGGTGAATGTGCGCCGCGCCGATGCCACAGCAGCCGCCGACCATGGTCGCGCCTGCCTCCGCCCAGTCGCAGGCGAAGCGCAGATAGCGGTCGGAGGTCAGGTCCCGCCGCGTCTCGTTCAGCGACTCGTTGGCGGCCTCCTCGTCGGCCTCGCTCTCGAAGGCATTGGCATAGACGCCGATCTCCATGTCGCTGCCGTTCCGCGCGAACACTGCGTGCGCCGTCCGCACGGCGGCCTCCATCACCTCCGGGCGGCTGCAGTTGAAGAGAAGTGCCCGAGCACCGGATGCGGTCGCCCATTCCGCCGCCGCCTCCACCGTCTCGCCGGAGCGGAGCTTCGGCACATCGCCCTCGCCCGAGGTATCGTCGGCGAGCGTGAAGGATATCCAGAAGGGCTTGCCGGTTGCGGCGACGGCGCGGCGCACCGCCTCACCCTCCGCGATCAGGCTGAGCGTCTCGCCGAGC
This sequence comes from Rhizobium sp., assembly GCA_035299345.1. Classification (GTDB taxonomy): domain Bacteria; phylum Pseudomonadota; class Alphaproteobacteria; order Rhizobiales; family Rhizobiaceae; genus Allorhizobium. The sequence goes on along the minus strand of DATGWU010000629.1, from coordinate 8,290 downwards.
CACACGTCGACGAACGGTACGAGCCCCTCGACCAGCACACCGAGATAATCCTGCACGCGGGTGGGATCGAAGTTTTCAGGTTCATAGGAGCCGAAGATCGGCGGCAGCGAGCCTGCAACCGTCACGTCATGCTCCGCCGCATCGGCCGCCTGCCGCGCGAGTTGCCCGGCGAGGCGTATAAGCGAACGGCCCTCGGCGCGGAAGCGCTCCTCGCCGATATGGAAAGGCACCAGTGCATAGCTGTTGGTGGTCACCACGTCCGCACCAGCGGCAATGAACTCCGCATGCACCTGCCGCACGATGTCCGGGCTTTCCATCAGGGCGAGCGCCGACCATTCCGGCTGGCGCAGCGGGGCGCCCAGCCGTGCCAGTTCGCGGCTCATTCCGCCGTCGAGGATCAACACGTGCTTCACGGAAAGTCTCCTTCTTTCATTGCGTGGTTAGCACCCGAGGGCCTGGTCGAGATCCGCCACGATGTCCGGCACCGCCTCCAGCCCGACAGACAGGCGGAAGATGCCGTCGCCGGCAAAGGCGCGGTAGTCGTCAAGCTGCGCCCCTTCGAGGCGATAGGTGGATTGCATCATCTCCGCGGTGTCGAGGAGAACGACGATGCTGCGCTGGTGTCCGAGCGAGAAGGCGTAGTGGACCACCTCGAGCCGCTCGGCGAGCCTCTTCGCCATCGCCTGTGGGTCGCGGACCTGAAACGTCACCATGCCGCCGGCGATCGCCATCTGCCGCCGGACGAGATCGTGCTGGGGGTGCGTCTCGAGCCCCGGATAGGTGACCGCCGTCACGGCGGGATGGCGCGCAAGGAAGCGGGCGATCTCGAGCGCGGCGGCGGAGATGGCCTGCATTCGGGGAAAGATCGTGTCCAGCCCGCGCATGATGAGCCAGGCATTCTGCGCCGAGAGCGTGGCGCCGAGATAGACGCCCGCTCTGCCGCGGATCGCCTCGACTAGATCCTTGCGGCCGCAGACGGCACCGCCCAACGCATCGCCATGACCATTCATGAACTTCGTGAGTGAATGGATGACGAGATCGACCCCGAGCGAGAGCGGCCGGGTGGCGACCGGCGTCGCGAACGTGGAATCGACCGAGACCAGCGCACCGTGAGCATGGGCAAGAGCGGCCACCGCTTCGAGGTCGGTCAGCCGCAGGATCGGATTACACGGGCTCTCGCAGTGGATGAGGCGGGTATTGGGCCGCAGCGCCGCGGCCACGTCGTCGGGGCACGACATGTTCACCGCGCTCACCTCGATACCGTAATCCGGCAGGATGCGCCGGGCGAGCTCGTTGGCACCGGCATAGCAGACGTCGCTGATCACGAGGTGGTCGCCTTGCCGCAGGAAGGTGAAGAACGTGGCGGCAATCGCCGCAAGGCCGGTGGCGGTCGCCAGCGCATCGTCACCGCCCTCGAGTGCGGCGATCCGCTGTTCGAGTTGCCTTACGGTCGGGTTGGTCCAACGGGCATAGAGGAAGGGAAGCGAAGTGAGATCCCCGGCCCCATCGGCCGAAAAGGGGCCACCCCCGGGCGCCAGAGCGTTGTTGACCGACATGGAAATGTTGGGCGCAATCGCCTTTGTCACCGGATCGACGATCAACCCGCCATCGAGCGCGAGCGTCTGTGGATGAAGATGCCCGTCTTTTCCATCCCGCATGACCTACTCCTCACAAGGATTGCCGGTGGAGACTAGCCCGGTCGCAAAAGGGAACGGCCGCGTTCTTCCGCCCGCCGCGCCTCGAAGTGGCGCCGCAGCGGACGTCGGCGCGAAAAAGCCGCGAGACATTCCGCTCATCGCCGGATCGGCACTTGCGCCTCGACGAGGCGAAGGGCGCGGACGATAAGCATGGTCACCATGACGTAGAAGACAGTCACGACCAGCAGCGGCTCGTAGACCAGCAATGTATCCTGCCGCACCTTGTAGGCTACGGCGTAGAGGTCCATGACCGTGACGGTGAACGCAAGCGGCGTCGCCTTCAGCTGCAGCACGATTTCGCCGGCAATCGTCGGCAAGGCGATGCGGATCGCGCGCGGCAGCCAGATGCGCCGGAAGAGCTTGCCGGGTGACATGCCGAAAGCGCGGCCGGCCTCCAGCTCTCCCTTCGGCACGGACAGAAGTGCGCCGCGCAGCACCTCGGCCTCGTATGCCGCATAGTTCAGCGTGAAACTGACGGCGGCGAAGAAAAAGCCTTCGCGCAGCACGGGCCAGAGGAAGCTGCCGCGCAGGCCGGGGATCGTCGTCATCAGCGAGCCGACGCCGTAGTAGAAGAGCCAGAGCTGGATAAGCAGCGGCGTGCCGCGTAGGAACGTGCAGAAGATCTTGGCCGGCCAGGCCAGCCAGCGCGACGCGCCGACCTGTGCCCGCGCGAGCCCGACCGCTAGGATGAACCCGAAGACGACCGAGATCACCAGCAGCAGCATCGTCTGCACGGCACCGGCGACGAGAAGCGGCCAATAGGCGGCGATCCAGCCGAAGTTCATCACGCATCACTCCGGACGGCTTGCCCACGGCGGAAATGCCGTTCGACCAGCGCAAAGAACGCGTTCGAAACCAGCGTGATCGCCAGGTAGAGCAGGCAGGCGGCGAAGAAGAAGAGGAAATAGTGCTTGGTATTGCCGGCCGCGAGACGGGTGGCGAGCGCCAGTTCCTGGTAACCCAGCACCGCGATCAGTGCACTGTCCTTGGTTACCGACATCCACAGATTGGCCAATCCCGGCAGGGCGTAGGGAACAAGCGCCGGCAGCACGATCCGGCGAAAGCGCAGCCACGGCCCCATGCCGAAGGCTGAGGCCGCCTCGATCTGGCCGATCGGAACCGCAAGGATCGCCCCGCGCAAGACCTCCGTCGCGTAGGCACCCTGAACGATGCCGAGAACGAGGATGGCCGCCACATAGGCGTTGATCTCGACCGAGGGCAGACCTAGCCTGCCGAGCAGGCGGTTGAGGCCGTCGGTGCCGGCGTAATAGAGGCCGATGATCAGGATGAGTTCGGGGATGGCGCGGATGGCCGTCGTGTAGAGATCGAGGACGGCACGGATCGTCCGGTCGCCTTTCAGCTTGCCCGCCGCGCCCGCAAGACCGATGCCGATGCCGACCAGATAGGCTCCGAGCGAGATCGCCAGGGTGGAGACGGCCCCCGACAACAGGACGCCGCCCCAGCCCGGCGGGCTCGGCGAAAGCAGTTCCAGGAGCGAGGGACCGGCGGCCATGGCGAAAATTCCCCGGGGGACGTCTCGCGGCGGTCGTCATGGTCTTGCCAGACGACCGCCGCAACTCGTCCAATCAGTTGCCGTAAGGATCGAAGTCGAAGTACTTCTTCGAGATTTCGGCATATTTGCCGCTTGCGCGGACCGCGGCGATGGCCTTGTTCAGCTTCTCGCGCAACGCATCCTCGCCCTTTCGAATGCCGCCGGCGACGCCGTAGCCGAGGATCGCCGGATCGTTCGCCACATCGCCGCGGTCCTCGCAGCAATCCTTGCCGAAATCAGACTTGAGAAATTCGGCAAGCGGCATCGAGTCGGCGAAGACGTAGTCGACGCGGCCGGCAGCGAGATCCTGCAGTGCTTCGTCAAGCGTCTGGTAGGTCTTTTCGGAAGCCTTGTCGGCAAAGTATTTCTTGTAATATTCGGACTGGACCGTGGAGACCTGGATGCCAATGGTCGTTCCGGCCACGTCGTCAGGACCGGCACCAGTCTTGCCCTCCTTGGGTCCGATCAGCTTGCTCGGCGTGTTGTAGTACTTATCCGTAAAGTCGATGGTCTTGCTGCGCTCGTCGGTGATCGACATGGACGACCAGATGACGTCGAACTTCTTCGCCTGCAGGGCGGGAATGAGGCCGTCCCACGACATCTCGACGACACTGCAGCTTTCGTGCATTTCGGCACAGACGGCATCCATCATGTCGATCTCCCAGCCTTCCCATTTGCCCGAGGCATCCTTGGCGAAAAAGGGCTGGTAGGATTCGTTCATGATGCCGAAGCGGACCTCGGCCTGGGCGGCAGCGCCGGAAAGGGCCAATACGGCTCCGGCAAGGGCAATGGACAGCACTTTCATTACGGTTTCCTTCTCCTGAAAATACGAAATCAACTGCGTAGCGAGGCGGTGAATTCCCGGCAGCGGGCGCTCGAAGGGGTGCCGAACACCTGTTCCGGCGATCCCTCCTCCTCCACCCGCCCGTCGTGCAGGAACATCACATGGCTGGACACATCGCGGGCAAACTTCATCTCGTGCGTGACGAGCAACATTGTGCGGCCTTCCTCGGCCAGATCGCGGATCACCTTCAGCACCTCGCCCACCAGTTCCGGGTCGAGCGCCGAGGTCGGCTCGTCGAACAGCATCACCGTGGGATTGACGCACAGCGCCCGGGCGATCGCCGCGCGCTGCTGCTGGCCGCCGGACAGAAAGGCGGGATAGGCGTCGCGCTTGTCATAAAGGCCGACCTTGGCGAGCAGAGCCTCGGCCCGCTCCACGGCCTCCTTGCGTTTCATGCCGAACACATGGACCGGCGCCTCGATGACATTGCCAAGCACGGTCATGTGCGCCCACAGGTTGAAGCTCTGGAAGACCATGGCGACACCGCTGCGGATGCGCTCCACCTGCCGACGGTCGGCCGGACGGACGCGACCGTCGCGACCAGTCCTCATCGCGATCTCCTCGCCGTTGACGACGATGCGGCCACGGTCGGGGATCTCCAGGAGGTTGATGCAGCGCAAGAAGGTGCTCTTGCCGGAGCCAGAGGACCCTATCAGCGAAATGACGTCGCCCTTGTGGGCCGTCAGCGAAATGCCCTTGAGAACCTCGTGTGCGCCAAAGCTCTTGTGAACATCCTCGACCTGCAGGGCGGCAGGAACATTCTCCGTCATACTTTCCCGTTTCCGTGGCGCCTCAAGGGTTTATCAATGGAATTTATCGGCTAGTGACGCGGTTTCGCCGCGCAATGCGTATATTTGATGCAGTTTTTGCGCAGGAATCTGCAAGATATGCAGGCATCCCACGGCCTCTTGACAAGAGAGAGGAAACCGGCGAACGCCCTGCCGGGCCGAGAACAAGGAACGAGGACATGGCAGACGACTTGGACGATTTCGACCGGAGCATCCTCGACATCGTGCAACGCGATTGCCAGATGAAGGCCGAGGCGATCGGCGACATCGTCGGTCTGTCGGCTTCCGCTGTGCAACGACGGCTGAAGCGAATGCGCGAGCAGGGCATTATCAAGGCGGAAATCGCGGTGGTGGACCGACGCGTCACCGGCAATCCCATGACCTTCATCACCGGCATGGAGATCGAACGCGACAACTATGATGCGCTCGCCAAGTTCCGCGCCTGGGTGGACAGGCAGGACCATATCCAACAGGTCTACTACGTCACGGGAGCGGTCGACATCATCGCCGTCGTCACGGCGCGCGACGTCGGCCAATACGACGAACTGATGGCGCAGCTCATGTCGCAGAACCCGCAAATCAAGCGCATGCATACCAATGTCGTGCTCAAGGACCTGAAGCTCGGCATGATGGTTCCGGTACAGTCCTGAACGCGTCGATACCCTTCTACGAAGCGCTTTCGGCCTTCTGGGCGGCAAGGACGGTTTCCGCGACGGCGCGCGCGGCGGTCACGTGGTCAAGTGCTGCCTTGGCGGCGGCCTCGCCGTCACCGCGTCGGATGGCATCCACGATCCGCGCCATCTGCTGCGGCCCCTCGGTATCGCGGTTGCGCGTCTTGATGGTCATGGAGCGCAGATGATTGATGCGCACTGTGAGCAGGTTGACGATGCCCCAGGCGACATGCCGGTTCACCTTGCTGAACAGCGTCTGGTAGAAGGCGGTCGTGTGAGCGAGCACGCCCTGCATGTCCTTTGCGGCGTAGCTGTCGCGGATCGCCTGCAATGATGCTTCGAGGGCCGCAACGATTTCCGGGTCGCGTCGCTCCGCACAAAGTCTCGCAGCCATACCTTCGAGTGCTCCACGGATCTCGTAGATCTGGCGCGCCTCATCGAGATCGAGGACGGCGACGATCGGACCCTTGTTCGGCTGATTGGCGACGAGACCTTCGGATTCCAGATGGCGAAGCACCTCCCGGACGACGGTGCGGCTCACGCCGAGCTGAGCACAGAGGTCGCGCTCGACCAGCCGGTCACCCGGCCGGAAGTAGCCCTCGATGATCGCGTCGCGAACCTTGTCGAGCGCAAGCTCCCTCAGGGTCTTGGTGGGACGCTCCACACGAATGGCATTCTCCGGCATGGCGCCCATCATCGTCCCTTTCACGATCCGGCATTGCATCTGGCCGGAACGCATCCCAGCTATGTGTTTTGGTGTACCATAATACCAGACGGGAGTGAAGCCGAACAACGAGAGTAATGGGCAAGCCATTCGCCGCGTGTCATTCTTGATGTGTACAGCGAAGAACGCCAGGGCGAGCGTCTCTCGCCGTCAGAGCTCCTCATCCTCGATCAGATCCTCACCGTCCTGGGCGTCGATGCTTCGGTCGGTATTGACCTCCGCATACCGGTTGAGCAGTCCGGCATCCTCGAGCGCTTCCATATCGGGCAGATCCCTCAGCGTTTCAAAGCCGAAGGCGGAGAGAAAGTGCTTCGTCGTCACATAGGTATAAGGAGCGCCGGGCGCAGGGCTCCGCGGGCCGGACGCGAGGAAGCCGGCCGCCTTCAGGCTGGCGATCGTATCCCGGGATATCTCCTTGCCGAAGATCTTCGACAGCTCGCTGCGCGTCACCGGCTGGAAGTAGCCGACCGCCATGATCACCGCCGCTTCATGCTGGGAGAGCGCGGAACTTGCCGAACGGGTAGGAATGGCCGCGGCGCGGATCGCCGGCCCGTAGCTCGCCCTCGTGCGGTGCTGGAAGCCGCCGGCGACGGATACAATCTCGTAAGGTCGACCGCGCATCTCCTCACGAAGATCGTCGATCAGGAGATCGACGCTGCACCCGGAACCCACCACACGCGCCAGCGTCTCGCGGCCGACCGGTTCGGTCGAGGCGAAGATGACGGCCTCCACCCGCATCATCCATTCGCGCCAACGTGCCGCCGGTGAAGCGTGCGCGAGTTCCTGGTCGAAAGGAGGCGCTTCGCCGCTCTTACGCCGGCCTGCCGTCCGTTCGCCTGCTGTCGCGTCGCCCATCGTCACAACCCGTAGACCCGGAAAGTCGGGCGACCGGAAAGTTCCCGGACGACGCCGAACGCCTCCAGCCTTTCGAAAAGCCGGCGACCGGCCCAGCGGGAAAGACCGGTGCCCGGCAGCGATGCCGCAACGGCGTCATCCGCCAGCAATTTTTGCACGACCCCTTCCCGGCCCTTCGTGCGAAGCTTCGGTGAGACGGCAATCAGGCTGTCGGCGCGCCGTTCGATCTCCGTTGCGAGCCGCAGCGCCTCCGGCACCTGCAAGGCAAGCGCCAGACAGACAGCGCGGGCGAAACCTTCGTCGCCGGGCCGGAGCCGGCCGTTACCGCTCGTGGTGCGGAATGCCGCCCCGTAGCGTGCCTGCGTGAAGAGCGGAACCGGCAGGTCCAGATGGATGAGCCGCGCGAGCACCCAGTCTGCCAGCCACCATGCGAGGACTTCCGCATCCGGCCGCATCGCGACGACCCGTTCAACGAGTGCGGCGATGACGAACGGCACCGCCCGTCGCGACTGCGCCAATTCGTCGACGACAGCGGGCACGCCGGCTAGCGCCTCACTCCAGCGAACGGCGAGAAGATCGCTGACCTCCCGGATCATCTCATCGCGCATGACGGGCTTGCGTGACGCCAGTCTCCTGTAGGCGACGAGGACCCGTCCCGCCGGTCCGGGATCGCCCCCGGGAGGACAGAGGAACACGGCGTCGCGGAGTGCCGCTTCATCCTCCTTGCGTCCCATCAGGCGGACGGCTGCCTGCGCCGAGGCAAGCGCCAGCCGTTTGCGCCAACATCCCGCCCATGCAGGCGGTTCGTGGACACGCTCGTACAGCATTGTTAGTGCCGCTCCGGCCATGAAGGCCGCATCCGCCTCGCTGTCGACGGTGCCGCGCGGCTGGGCCCATGCCGGCACGGCGGCCGCACGAGTCGAGGCAATGATCGGCGAATCAGCGAGGGAATCCATAAAACGCAGCATAGCGGATATGTGCGTTTTTCAACACAATTTCTAACGAAAGCGCACAGCTTGCCGACAGCATTTTACGAATGATAATCCTGTATTGTTGCTTGTTCGGCCGCATCGGTCGGTGTACCGTCGCGGCAACCGAGATGAATGGCGCCCGCGATGCCCGAGGAAACCCCCACCACGTCGAAGGATAACCCGATCAG
>DATGWU010000628.1:0-7507 GCA_035299345.1 Rhizobium sp. | reverse complement strand
CCGGTCCGTCGCCGTGGGCGATCGCGTCGAGCGCGTGCACGCCGCGCCAGCCGGCGGCATTCATCATCAGGGTGGTCGAATGGTCTTCGGCGAGTTCCGGGCCGAGGCCGCCGATCTCCTTCAGCGCCGCCGTGCGCACGGCGTAGTGCGAGCCTATGCAGAGCGGCGCCCAGCCGTTGTTGTAGCCGGCCTGCAGCGAGCCGTGCAGGCTCGCCTCGGCATAGAGGCGTCCGCGCGCCGCCCAGCTCTGCGCGGCATTGGCGTCGCAGATGCTGGGAGCCGAGACATAACCGACCCTCGGATCGGCGAAGGGGCGGATCACCTCCCGCAGGTAAGTGGGGTCGGGCACGTGATCGGCGTCGAACTGGGCTACGAAATCGTAGGCGTCATAGCCGTACTGGTCGTAGAAATAGGCGAGATTGCCCTCCTTGCAGCGTGTGCGACGCGGCCACTCGCTGCGGTGATAGGCCTCGACGCCCTTGCGGGTCGAGATGCGGATGCCGTGCTCCGCGCACCAGCGTCGGGTTTCGTCGTCGGGATCCTCGTCGGCGAGCCATACGTCGAAGGAGAGGCCCTCCTGCGCCAGCATGGCAAGTAAGGTCTTCTGGACGACATCGAAGGGTTCCGAGGGCGCCTTGGTGGCGACCATCGCCACTCGCCCCTGCAGTAGGGGTGCCGTTCGGCTCATCCGTCGGGCGCCGAGAAAGATGAAGATGAAATAGGCCGGCAGCAGCGTCACCCAGGCGACGACCAGCGTGAGGATGAGCCAGGCGCCGAGGCCGATCACATGGGCTGGATCAAGCCACCACTCCCAGAAATATCCGAGCGCGGTAAGCCAGGCGAGAATGCCCAGCCAGTAGCCGAACCGGCGCCGGCCGGTGAAGATCGGCTCCAGCATCACTGGCCCGGTCAGCACCTCTGTCTTGGCTCTCGTCAGGCTCCCGTTCATATCCGTGCCTCCAGGCCGAAGGTCGGACAGGCGGTCCGGATGATCGTGTCGATGTCGGAGAGCTGCGGCCGGAAGCCCAGGCGTTCGCTCGCCCTGTCGGTTCCGGCAAAAAGGATCGGCGGGTCGCCGGGGCGGCGCGGTCCGTATTCGACCGGGACGTTACGGCCGGTGATGCGGCCGATCGCCTCGATGATCTCGCCGACGGAGGTGCCCCGGCCGGAGCCGAGGTTGAGACGCAGCGTCTCGCCTCCGAAGAGGAGATGGTCCACCGCCGCGACATGGGCCTCGGCAAGGTCGCTCACATGGATGAAGTCGCGCACGCAGGTGCCGTCCGAGGTCGGGTAATCGCGCCCGAAGACCTCGAAGTGCGGGAGACGCCCGACGGCCGCAAGCAGTGCCCGCGGGATGATGTGGGTCTCAGGGTCGTGACGTTCGCGAAGCTCGCCGTCCGGATCGGCGCCGGCGGCATTGAAGTAGCGCAGCGCGACGAAGCGGAGGCCGTGCGCGGCGGCAAAATCCTCGAGCATCATCTCGAAGATCAGCTTGGTGCGGCCGTAGGGATTGATCGGCGCCTGCGGGCTTTCCTCGTCGATCGGCAGGCGCTGGGGCACGCCGTAGGTCGCGCAGCTGCTCGAGAAGACGATATTGGTCAGCCCCATGTCGAGGGCGGTCTCAAGCAGGGTGAGGCCGCCTCCGACATTGTTGGCGTAGTATTTGCGCGGGTTCTCGACGGACTCGCCGACATAGGCGTTGGCGGCGCAATGGACGATGCAGGCAGGCGCGAATTCCTCGATCGCCCGGCGCAGCGTTCTGGCGTCGGCGACGTCGCCGAGCACCAGAGGGCCCCACCTGACCGCATCGGCATGGCCGGTGGAGAGGTTGTCGTAGACGACGGGCTGGTAGGCGGCCCGGAAGAGCGCCTTGCTGATGTGGCTGCCGATGAAGCCGGCCCCGCCGGTGACGAGAACATTCCGCGACATGTCAGACCGCCTCCATCGCGTTCCGAGCATCCGCTTCGCTGCGCGAGAGCAGCGCGTCGAAGTAGCGGATGGTCTTGGCAAGCCCGGCCGTCAGCGGCACGCGCGGTGCCCAGCCGAGTTCTTCCGCCGCGCGGCTGATGTCGGGGCGGCGCTGTTTGGGATCGTCGACGACGGCCGGTAGGTGCACGATCCGCGACCGCGACCCGGTAAGTTCACGCACCAGTTCGGCGAGGTGAATGACCGGGATCTCCGCCGGATTGCCGAGGTTGATCGGGCCGGTCGAGCGGCCGTCGGCGCGGGCAAACCGCATGAAGGCTTCGACGAGATCGTCGACATAGCAGAGCGAACGCGTCTGCTGCCCGTCGCCGTAGACGGTCATGTCCTTGTTCTGCAGTGCCTGGACGATGAAGTTCGAGACAACCCGACCGTCGTCGAGGCGCATGCGCGGGCCATAGGTGTTGAAGATGCGGCCGACGCGGATGTCGACGCCGTATTTGCGGTGGTAGTCGAAGAACAGTGTCTCTGCGCAACGCTTGCCCTCGTCATAGCAGCCGCGCGGGCCGATCGGGTTGACGTTGCCGAGATAGCTCTCCCGTTGCGGATGCTGGAGCGGATCGCCATAGACCTCGGAGGTCGACGACTGCACGACGGTCGCGCCGGTGCGGCGTGCGAGATCAAGGGCGTTCACCGCGCCGATGACGCTGGTGAGCAGCGTCCCGACGGGATCGCGCTGGTAGTCCGGCGGGGAAGCAGGCGAGGCGAAATTGAAGATCAGCGAGACGTCGAAATCATAGGGATTGCGCACGTCCTGCTCGACGACGCGGAAACGGCTGTCACCCGTCAGGTGCGCGACATTCTCGCGGCGTCCGGTCAGGAAATTGTCAGCGCAGATCACGGTGTCACCCGCCGCGAGTAAGCGCTCGCAGAGGTGAGATCCCAAAAAGCCGGCTCCGCCGTTGACCAGAACGACACGCGGAACGGCTCTGGAGGCCATGTCGAGCGCCGGGGAAATACTCGGAAACAACTTGCGCATTGCACACACTCCCTCCACCTGCGCTCTCAGCGAGAGCGCAGCGCCAAAACAACAACTTTGGAAAAGAAAGGGATCTGGGTAATTTCGCGAGATGAGCCCCTATTGCTCACGCAAAATTCTATTTCCCACCTCTCGTTTCATAGCAATTACGCGCTGGATTTAATAAATCGTCAATCTTTTTTAAGCATAAAGTACGAATTGATTACGGGTATTACTTAAGGATTATACTTAGTCGCTAACCCGCCTAACCCAAACCGCCCCTGGCGACGCAGGGGGTTATCCACAGCACTTCCTAATATAGCCATATTTGGTAACCTTTGGATGGGATAGTTAGTTCGAAAGGGATATCATCAGCGTCGGAGGAATGAGGTGACGACGAATTTCTGGACCAGCCTGAAGCGCCGCGGCCGCGGCACAGGGCTCATCGCCACGGTGCTCGCGAGCATGACTTTGCCGACATCCTGCGCCCTCGTGGCAGAGGAAGAGGCCCCGCGTGCGCCGCTGGCACAACGGGGCGTAACCCCCGGCCTAACCCCGGTGGCGAAGGCAAGCTATGGCTATAGTGAAACCACTCCCCTGGGGCGGACGGCCGAAGCACCAAGAAAGCCTGCTCCGGCGAAAGTCCGCATGACGAGCTATCTCGGCTCCGCTCCCTATATCTGTTCGGCGAGCGGTTTCGGACAGAAGTCTCGTTGCTTTACGCGATAGGAAACTGTTTTTTCGACTAGTTCTGTCGTGCTGCGGCGCCGGAACGGCCGGTGCCGAAGAAGTGGGATGCTGCCTCGGTGCGGTTCCGGACCTTCATCTTCTTGTAGATGTTCCGGATATGGACCTTCACCGTGTTCTCGGAAAGGCCGAGACGGCAGGCGATGATCTTGTTCTGCCTGCCGTCGCAGATGAGGTCGAGGATCTGCACCTCGCGGGTGGTCAGCGCGGAGGTATCGCCTGTCGCCGTCGTCCCCTGGACCGGCCGGGCGGCCACGAGCGGGCCGTCGAACGCGTGCCCAGCGGCAGATTGCGGTTCGCTGCTCAGCAGATGCAGCAGCGCCGAAGGGAAATGTTCTCCCCCCTTCACCAGCAGATCGACGGCCGCGACGAACACGTCCAGGCGCAGATTGGCCGGAAGAATGCCGGAAATCTCGTGCGCCTCGGCAAGCGTCGCCAGCTGGCATTCAAGCCTGCTGATCGATTCCACGACGACCCCGACGGACGTATCCGCATTCCTGATCTTCAGGCGTTGCAAGACAGCCGTTATGTCTTCGAAGGGAAGACGATAGAGAAGGACGAGCGTCGCACAGCTCTCGACATCCTTTGTGACGGCTTCGTCACGCTCGTGAATGACCACGTCATAGCTCGGAAATTTCTTCGAAAGAACTTCGGCCAGGCATTCGGACAGAAGGTCTTTCTTGGCGATCATGAGTATCGTTTGCGGACGAAGCTCACTCTTTGGGATATGCGCGGGATGCGCCGCTCTTGTCTCCATCATCTGCATGGTCTGCTCCCTTTTTACACAGTTACTCGGTACTCTGGGGCCGTTGGGCGCACAGGCCGCCCCCCTCGGCTCTCTTATATTAGCGACAGACAATAATATGAATTGTCCGTAAAGAAAACGACTATAATGGGTTATATATTCGTTGTGACTAACCCACCCGGGTGAGGTGAATACTGCATCTGGAGCGCCGACCGATTTCAACGGATACAGCATATTCCAAAAAACCCCCAAAAGAGCGGGGGTCATTTATACCTCTTTCGGCGGAAAACGGCCCGGAATAACCTAAAAAGGGCTATTTTTCGCTTGACCGAGGGAAAGCAGAATGACGGCGCCTCGCCGGGTTCGCTCAGTAATGTTCCCTCAATTTTTAGGGGAATGTTAACCGAGAGGGCAGCCGCGGGAACGTTGGCGGTGGATTTCGGCGCGCCGGAAACGAAGCACTTACTGGCTCACATCGGGACAAAAACGCGAAAAGGCGGGACGCTGTGTTTCGATTGGCCTACATCCGGCCGCCGAAGAGTGAAATATTACCGGATATACTTGGACGTAACGTTCGCTGATCTATACCTTCCCTGCACTCTCGACAGCGCCCCGCGCCGTGGCCGGGAAGCCCGGAGTCACGCGGCGAGCGCCCCTCGAGCGGTCCTGACGACCGCCGGATCGCCGGTCCCCGAACCCGCAACCTCCCCGCAGATCCCGGCCGGCCACCGGCATCGGTCACGATCACGTCCGCGTGAAGGAACAAGCCTTCGCCGAAATGGTTAGAAACCCGCCGGGTCCGTGGCGGTGCAGATGTTCTGCGGACGCGACAGCGCAGGAGGCGGATGATGACATCGGGAACCAAACGCATGCGCACGGTCGTCGGCCTCCTCGTCGCCGCCCTCGCGATCCTGCTGCTGGCCTGGCTCTTCCTCGGCGAGGAGAGCAACACGACCAGGACAGACCAGGGCAATTATCCTCCGCATGCGGTCGAGCAATAGGGCCGTCTCGGGGTACGCCACCCGCGATTATCCCGCTCCCACGGACAACCTGCGCACCGACCCGAGCGAAAAAGTTTCGAATATGAAGGAAACATCCGTGTGATCCCCGTGTTGTGAGACTGCCGGAGCGGGTACGCAACGCCCGGCACAATCCTCCCAGGGCCCCGTCGCCGTCAGGCGACGGGGCTTTGGCTTTCCGGAGACAAACATTGCGGATGCGGGGCCCGGCGCTGGAACTTTTGTCACACGCCCACATTATTCCAGCCATCAGGGGCACGACATTCATTCTCCCGGCGGACGTCCGGGGCATCCCCAACGCACAGCATCAGGATCGTCGATCGTCATCGATCTTTGTCCGACACGAACCGGAGAAGGCACGGGAACCCGCAATGAAGGTTCTGGCAGTAACCTCGGAGTTCTTTCCCTTTGCGAAAACCGGGGGGCTCGCGGATGTGACCGGTGCGCTGCCGAAGGCGCTTTCAAATCTCGGGGTCTCCACCAGCACGCTCCTTCCGGGCTACGGCACAGTGCTGGAGCGGCTCGAACGCGTGCTCGTCCCGGTCGCCGAGATGAACCTTCTCAGCGAACCAGTGACGCTGAAGAAGGCGAGGTCCGGCGCCGGCGAGATCATCGTCCTCGATGCGCCTACCCTATTCCACCGCGCGGGCGGCCCCTACAGCGACGAAAACGGACAAGACTTCGGCGACAACTGGAAGCGGTTCGCGGTGCTGTCGCTCGCAGGCGCGGAAATCGCCCGCGGCGCACTGCCCGGCTGGAAGCCGGATGTCGTCCACGTGCACGACTGGCAGGCGGCGCTGACCCCCGTCTACATGCGGCATCGCGGTTGCGGCATCCCGACGGTGCTGACCGTCCACAACCTCGCATTCCAGGGGCAGTTCGACGCGAGCCTCCTGCCGTTCCTCGATCTGCCGGCTTCCCATTACCGCACCGAGCTCATGGAGTATTACGGCGGCATCAGCTACCTGAAGGGCGGCCTCCTCCACGCCGATGCGATCACCACCGTCAGCCCGACCTATGCCCGCGAAATCCTGACCCCGCGCTTCGGCATGGGCATGGACGGCGTCCTGCGCACCCGCCGCGACGATCTCCTCGGCATCGTCAACGGCGTCGACGAGGAGGTGTGGGACCCGACGACCGATCCCTACCTTCCCTACAACTACGGAGCGACCAATCCGCGGCAGAAGGAAAAGAACAAGAAGATCCTGCTGCAGCGCCTCGGGCTCGACACCGATCCCGGCCCCTTGTTCGGCGTCGTGAGCCGCCTCACGTGGCAGAAGGGCATGGACCTGCTCGCCGCGGCGGCACACGACTTCCTTTCGAAAGGGGGAAAGCTCGTGATCTGCGGCCGCGGCGACCGGGCCATCGAACAGCGACTGGAGTCGCTCGCGCGCGCCCATCCGGGCCGGATGTCGGTCTATATCGGGTACGAGGAGCACCTGGCGCATCTCATTCACGGCAGTGCGGACGCGATCATCCAGCCGTCGCGCTTCGAGCCGTGCGGACTGACGCAGCTCTATGCGCTGCGCTACGGCTCCGTTCCGATCGTCTCCCGCACGGGCGGGCTTTCTGAAACGGTCATCGATGCCAATGTCGCGGCACTCTCGGCGCGTGTCGCAACCGGCTTCCAGTTCCATCCCGTGACCGTGGAAGCGCTTCGCCATGCCCTCAATCGCGCGCTTCACGCCTATGGCGACAGCAACCGCTGGGCACGCCTGCGCGGTCAGGCGATGAAGGCCCGTTTCTCGTGGGACCGCAGCGCCAGGGAGTATGCGTCGCTCTACGAACGACTGGCGGGAACGACCATCGGACAGGCGACGACGGACGTGCGAACGTCCGAGCCGCCGCTGAGCCGTCGTTCCGCCCGCCGGCTGGCACGCTGAGGTGGAACCTTTTCGTGCCACGCGCGGTTACTGGCGCACCAGAACATGAAGGGGCGAAACATGGAGGGGCGGCACCACACGTCGCGGCAGGTGAAGGCAAATGTCTTTCCTGGCGAGAGGCGCCTTTTCCGAAAGAGCTGGGGCGCGGAGACCCTCTCGCAGGGTGAGGTCT
>DATGWU010000627.1:0-2518 GCA_035299345.1 Rhizobium sp. | reverse complement strand
GAGGGCGGCAATCTCGTCTACTTCATGACGATCGACAACGCCCGTTTCCGCAAGCCCGTCGTACCGGGTGACCGCGTCGAGTTCCATGTCGTGAAGCAGAAGCAGCGCGGCAACATCTGGAAGTTCCATTGCGAGGCCAAGGTCGACGGCGCGCTTGCAGCGGAGGCCGATATCGGCGCCATGATCATGCGCAAGGACAGTAAATGAGCGGCATCGCAGCAAGCGCCGTCATCCATCCGCTCGCCGTCGTCGAAGACGGTGCGGTCATCGGCGAGAATGTGAAGATCGGCCCGTTCTGCCATATCGGGCCGAAGGTCACGCTCGGCGACGGATGCGAACTGCTTTCTCATGTCTCCGTGACCGGCCTCACGGCGATCGGCCGCAATGCACGCATCTTTCCGTGCGCCGTCATCGGTGGCGAGCCGCAGAGCATTCATCACGAAGGCGAGGAGACCACGCTTTCGATCGGCGACAATTGCACGATGCGCGAAGGCGTGACGATGAATGCCGGCACGGTCGGCGGCGGCGGCAAGACCGTTGTCGGCAACAACAACCTCTTCCTCGCCAACTCACATGTCGCTCACGACTGTAAGCTCGGCGATCACATCATCCTCTCGAACAACGTCATGCTTGCAGGCCACGTCACGGTCGAGGACCGGGCGATCCTCGGCGGCGGTTCAGCCGTGCATCAGTTCACCCGCGTTGGCCGCCACGCCTTCATCGGCGGACTGTCGGCGGTCAGCTACGACGTCATCCCTTACGGCATGCTGAATGGCAACCCCGGCGTGCTCGGTGGCCTGAACGTCGTCGGCATGACGCGCGCCGGTGTCGAGCGCGCGGTCATCCACCGTGTTCGCCGCGCCTTCAAGCAGATCTTCGAAGGTGAAGCGTCCGCGCGTGCCAATGCGGCAGCCATTCGCGAGGAATATCTCGATTGCCCGCAGGTCATCGAGATCCTGGATTTCATCGCCGCCGAGAGTGACCGGGCGCTTTCCTCGCCCTTCCGTGGAAAGAACTGACGGCGATGTCAGCCCCTGCCGGAAAGGATGACGGTCGGTTGGCGATCGTCGCCGGCAGCGGCATGCTTCCGCACTTCGTCGCGGAAGCCGCGCGCGAGGCGGGTGAGGATCCCTTCATCTTCCGGCTCAGCAACGAATCCGACCAGGTATGGGACGGTTTCGACAGCGCAGTGATCGGCGTTGGCGACATGGCCGGGCTTTCCCGCCTCGTGAAGGCGAAGGGTATCGGCCGCGTGGTGCTTTCCGGTGGCGTCAAGCGCCGTCCGGCCTTTCGAGACATTCACGTCAACCTGCGCTCGCTGCTGAAGCTGCCGATGGCAGTGAAGACCTTGCTTGCGGGCGGCGACGACGCGGTACTGAAAATGGTCATCGCGTTGATCGAGGCGCAGGGCTGCAAAGTGCTCGGCGCCCACGAAATTGCTCCTGATCTGCTGGCCGAAACCGGGCCGCTCGGCAGCATCAAGCCATCGAGCGACGACATGCGCGACATCGCCCGGGCCGCCGAGGCTGCGGAGGCGCTCGGACGGCTCGATGTGGGGCAGGGTGCCGTCAGCGTCGGCGGCCGCATCGTGGCGCTTGAGGGAGTTGAGGGGACGGACGCTATGCTGGCACGCGTCGCCCGGCTTCGCGCGGAGGGCCGCATATCGAGCTACCGCAAGGGCGTGCTTGTGAAGCTCTGCAAGCCGCAACAGGATATCCGGGCCGACCTGCCGACAATCGGTCGATCGACGGTCGAGAACGCCGTGAAGGCGGGGCTTGCCGGCATTGCCGTCGAGGCGGGGCGCGCGCTCGTGATCGAGCGGGCGGCGGTGCTGGAGGCGGCGGACGCGGCCGGAATCTTCGTCTGCGGGATCGATCTTGCTCTGCCGGGAGAGCTGATGTGAGCGCAAAGCCCCTCAAGATCGCCGTCATCGCGGGGGAGGTTTCGGGCGATCTCCTGGGCGGCGATCTCGTGGCAGCGCTCAAGACGCGGTATCCGGGCCCGGTGAGCCTGGTCGGTGTCGGGGGAGAGGCGTTGCAGGCGCAGGGGCTCACCTCGCTCTTCGACTTCTCCGAACTGTCGGTGATGGGGCTGACCCAGGTTCTCGCAAGGCTCCCACGCTTCATCAAGCTGATCTCGTGGACGGCCGAGGCGATCATCGCCGAAAAGCCCGACCTGCTCTTGATCGTAGACAGCCCGGATTTCACCCATCGCGTGGCGAAGAAGGTTCGCAAGGCTCTGCCCGACCTGCCGGTCGTGGATTATGTCTGCCCGAGCGTCTGGGCCTGGAAGGAATACCGCGCCCGCGACATGCTCGCCTACGTCGATCGGGTGCTTGCGATCCTGCCCTTCGAGCCCGAAGTCATGGAGCGGCTCGGTGGGCCGGAAACCCATTTCGTCGGCCATCGGCTGACGGCGTATTCGAAGCTCCTCAATGCCCGCGCCACCCGCATCGCCAGAGGCACTCCTGCCGAAGGGGCGGAACGGACGATCCTTCTGCTGCCGGGATCGCGCAAGG
>DATGWU010000626.1:0-3096 GCA_035299345.1 Rhizobium sp. | reverse complement strand
GCGGAACCCGCCGCGAAAGCCGAGGTCGAGCAGGACTCCAAGCCGGCAGACAAGCCGACCAAGTCGCCACTTCTCTCTTACGCCAAGCCTTCGACATCGATCATCGAGGAGGACGACGACCGCCCATCGATCTTCGGCCGCAAGGCGCAGGCTCCCGGCCGCGGCAGCCGGATTGCCGTCTATGATATCTCTGCCGGCGTTGTTCACATGCCGAACGGCGAGAGGCTCGAGGCCCATTCCGGCCGCGGTTCCTACCGCGACAATCCGAAATACGTGAGCGTGAAGAACCGCGGCTCGACGCCGCCGAACGTCTACAGCCTGCGCATGCGCGAGTCCCGCTTTCACGGGGTCGAGGCGATCCGCATGACGCCGGTCGGCGACGCCAAGATGTATGGCCGTGATGGCTTTCTCACTCACACCTACCTCCTGAGGGTAAGGGGCGATTCCTCCGGCTGCGTCGTCTTCAACGACTACAACCGCTTCCTGAAGGCCTTCAAGCGCGGCGAGGTCAAGACCCTGATCGTGGTGCCGCGGATGGCCGACCTCAACCGCTACATGGCGATGCTTTGATGCGGCGGCAGGTGCCGCCGCATCAGTTGGTCTCTAGAAGCGGTAGTTGATGCCGGCCTTGACGACGTGATTGCGCAGATCGACGTCACCGCTCCTGCCGATTTCGTAATCCTTCGCCAGTCCGAGATAGTTGTACTCCGCACGCAGTGACATCTGGTCCGTGAACGCATACTCGATGCCGGCGCCCACGAGATAGCCGGCCTTCCATTTGCCGTGATCGGAATTGGCACCGTCGACGTCGATCTTCGAAACGGCAAGGCCCGCAGTGCCGTAGATGAGCGTGCGGTCCATGGCCGCGCCGACACGGCCCTTGGCAGCGAGTATCGACGTCTGGCTCACCTTCGTGTCGTGGTCGGATTTCAGGCGGGAGCTCTTGCCGCCGAGATAGGTACCTTCGAGTTCGACGCCGAGAACCATGGTGCCGAGCTGCATATCGGCGCCGATCTGCGCGCCGCCGACGAAGCCATTGTCGTCGCCGGTGGTGCCGGTGAAGCTGCCGTCGCTGTACCCGCCGTGAACGCCGGCATAGATGCGCGTCCAGTCGAACGACTTTGCCGGAACATAATCGTCGACCTCCATGGAAGACGGCTGCGGCTCGTAGGCAAGATCCGCCGCATGGAGCTCCGCCGAAAAGAGCGTAGCGGCGAGGATGAGCGGCAAGGAGTATGAACGGTGCATCGGTACTGATCTCCAGATGGTGAGGGCGGGCCCTTTCCGGCCCGGAACGTCGCGGAGGCCAGGGGATTGGCCTTCTGCCGCAACGATCCCGTACTCTCTGGGGGAGGCCCGTTACCTCTACATTACGGCCTTGGAAGGCAGTGGTTGGTTCTCGGTCAGGGGAAGCCGGCCGACCATCGGAAGCGGTCGGAACACGAGTTGGAACGTGGCGCCGCCGCCCGGGGTCTCGCCAATCTCGAGCGTGCCGTCATGCAACGCCATGACCTGCGCGACGATCGCCAGACCGAGCCCGACGCCCTCCCGATGAGTATTGTCGCGCACGAATGGCTTGACGATCTCCTCGCGCATGGCCGGGTCGATGCCGCGGCCATGATCGACGACCCGCACGCAAGCAGGGCTCAGCACCTCGACGGTGATCGGCGCAGTCGAACGGGCGTGGCGTACCGCGTTGCGCAGCAGGTTGACGACGGCGGTCCTGATTGCCGCGGGCGATCCGTTGATCATGAGGGACGGTCGGGCGGCGAAGAACTCGATCTCTTCTCCTTCGTCGAGCGCGGCCGGCACTTCCTCGGCGACGACCGAACGGCAAAGCGAGACGAGGTCGATCTGCTCCGGTTTCAGTGGTTCGCCGGTGAGCCGTGCCATCTGCAACAGCATGGTGACGATCTCGGACATGCGATGCACATCGCCGATGAGCCGCATCCGCGCGCTGCCATGCGGGATGTCATCGAGATGGGAGCGCAGCACCGCTAGCGGCGTGCGCAGTTCGTGTGCGGCATTGGCGAGGAAGGATGCCTGCGCCTCGGCGGCGAGATCGATCCGCTCCAGCGCGCGGTTGAAGGCCGACACGAGAGGCGCGAGCTCCCGCGGCGTGTCTTCATCGGGCAGGCGCCGGCCGTTCGGCACGCCGTCGATCGCCTCGGCGGCACCGGCGACCAGCCGGACGGGGCGGGCAATGAGCCGGGGAACGATGGCTATTGCCGCGATCGCCGCCGCCGTCAGGATCACGAGCAGCGGGACGGAGAACAGGGCACTGAACGCAAGTGCCTCGGAGACAAAGGGCAGACGCCCCAGCGGCAGGCCTCCGACGGTGATCGACACCGGTCCGACCGCAGTATCTCGCGTCGCCTCGAACCCGTCCGGCCACCGTTTGCCGATCGCCATGTCGAGGGCGAGCATGTTGGCCGGCTCTTTCGCACCGTGCACGTCCGCGATGCTTCGTGCGGCAGCCGCTCCACCGCTGACGATCTCGTCGCCATCGGAAACCTCGTACCAAACCGAGGGGTAATTTTGCCGGATCTCGTCGAGAGCCGCGGTCTTGGCAATCGTCAGGTGGCCGCCGGGCGCACGGGTGACGGCGTCGGCGATCGCCGTGATGAGCGTGTTCGCAGGGTCGGCGGGTGGCTGACCGTCGCGCCCGAGGGTCGAAAGGGCAATGCCGATGGCGAGGAGGGTAACGAAGGTCGTGGCACTCATCAGCACCGCGGCGCGCAATGCAATCGATCTATTCAGGGTCATCGGTGTTCATCATGTAGCCGACGCCGCGGATCGCCCGCACCGAAACGGAGGAGCCGGCGTCACGCAATTTGCGACGGAGGCGGCTGACGTGGGAGTCGAGCGCGTTCGACTGGATTTCGTCATCGAAACTATAGACGGCATTGTCGAGCGTCTCGCGAAGGACGACGCGCCCGAGCCGCCGGACGAGCAGTTCCAGGATTGCGAGTTCGCGACGCGGCAACACCATCGGCACACCATCGCAAAAGGCCGACCGTTCGCCCACGTCGAAGCGGATATTACCGGCATGAATGGCGGCGCCCTGATCCCATGAGCAGCGCCTGAGCACGGCAC
>DATGWU010000625.1:0-4599 GCA_035299345.1 Rhizobium sp. | reverse complement strand
CGACGAAGTGGGTGCGCTTGTCGGCCGACCAGGTCTGGCCGGTGACTTCCGATCCCTTCGGCGCCGTCAGGAAGCGCTCGATGCGGCCGGTGGCCGGATCACCTGCGAGCATCTGGTTGTTGCCCTGGCCCGCGAAGTCGCCTTCGTTCGAGTCCTCGCCGTCCGTCTGGATCCAGAGAAGGCCCGTCGTGTCGAACATCATGCCGTCCGGCGAATTGAACATGTTGCCGGAATTGATGTTCGAGGAGCCGGCATAGGCATCCTTGTGAACGTCCGGGTTGCCGGCCATGCAGAACAGGTCCCACTTGAACTTGCCGTCGGCATGGTCTTCGTTTTCGGGATACCAGCGGACGATCTGGCCGTATTCGTTCTCGGCGCGCGGGTTCGGCCCGCCGACCGGCATTTCGTCGCCGCCGGCATTCTTCTTGACCCCGCGCTTGCTGTTGTTGGTCAGTGCGCAATAGGCCTCGATGGCAACCGGGTTGATCGCCACCCATTCCGGGCGGTCCATGGTGGTGGCGCCGACCTTGGAGGCTGCCTGGCGGGTGAAGACGCAGATCTCGTCCATCTTCATGCCGGTCGTCTCCGGCGTCAGCGCGACCCATTCGCCGGTGCCGTCGTCGGCGAATTTCGCGACGAAAAGCGTGCCCTCGTCGAGCAGCTTGGAGCGGTCGCCGCCCGGAACGTAGATGCCGTTCGAGACGTACTTGTAGAGGAACTCACCGCGCTCATCGTCGCCCATGTAGACGACCACGCGGCCGTCACGGGCCACCACGACGGCGGCGTTCTCGTGCTTGATGCGGCCGAGCGCGGTGCGCTTGACCGGCGTCGACGTGGCGCTCGACGGGTCAATCTCGACCACGTAGCCGGCACGGCGCGGTTCGTTCGGGTTCTTCGAGACGTCGAAGCGCGCGTCGAACTTCTCGTAGGCGTAGCGCGTCTCGGCCGTGATGCCGTAGCGGGCGTAGTCTTCCGGCAGAACGAAGTTCGCATCGGTCGAGCCGAAATAGCCGTTGAAGTTTTCTTCGCAGGTCAGGTAGGTGCCCCACGGCGTCCGGCCGGCGCCGCAATTGTTGAAGGTGCCGAGATAGTCGGTGCCCTTCGGATCTGCCGCGGTCTTGACGAGATCGGAACCGGCGGCCGGACCCGTAAGCATCATCGGCGTGTTGTGGTGGATGCGGCGGTTGAACGGGCTGTCGAGCACGATCTGCCAGCCGTTCTCGCCCTCGGTGACTTCCATCACCGTCACGCCCTGCATGTTCTGCAGGACTTTCACGTCGTCGGCCGACTGCGGCACGCCCTTTTCGGTATGCGGCAGGTTGATTTCGGGGTTCACGTATTCGTGGTTGATGGCGATCACCTGATGGCCGCCGATCACGAAGAGCTCCATGCCGTCGGTATTCTCGCCGAAGACCTTGTCGGAGTTCTCGAGGCTGACGCCCTTCGCCGGATCGACGTCCGGAACGTTCGAGAACAGCGGCTGGCCCCATTTGGCGAGCGGCTGCCAGCTGTAGCCTTCGGGAACATGGACCGTGTTGTCGGTGGCGATCGGCACCGGCTTGAACTGGAAGCGGGAAGCCGCTTCCTGCGCCTGTACCGAGGTCGAGCTCATCAGGTTGCCGAGCGTGCCCATGGCGGCGGCAGCCGAACCGAGGACGAGCACGCCGCCGAGGAAGCCGCGGCGCGAGATCGCCCGCTCGACGACACGATCGAAGTCGGTTTCGGCCGGCGGTGGGTTCTGCAGTTCATCCCATTCGTCCCAAGACAGCTTGCTGGTGTCGACGTCGGTCATGGTTTGCTCCTGTGCTGACGCTGTTGGAATATCCGAACTGCGGGTTAGCGGGCTGCCGTTACAGTTCTGTGACGGATCGGGCCGTCCCTGTCGGAATCGGCGGCAAAGGCGGTGCGCCATTTCTTCAATCGTTTCCGGATTGAACGGTGTGTCACCCGCAGATCCTGCAGGAAAGCCGGATTTTCCCTGTCATCCCGTGCCGATGGTGACTACGTTAGCAAAAGCCAAATCGATCGGAGACCTTCATGTCGTTCTTTCCCGGAATCGATCCAGCCGCCGGTGATGCCCCGGCCTGCGACGCCATCGAACATCTCATCATTCCCCGCACCAGCGACATCGGCGGGCTTGCCGTGCGCCGCGCGCTGCCCTCGGCCAAACGACGTCTGGTCGGCCCCTTCATCTTCTTCGACCGCATGGGCCCCGCCGTTCTGAAGGCGGGCGAGGCGCTCGACGTGCGTCCGCATCCGCATATCGGCCTTTCGACCGTCACCTACCTCTTCGACGGCGAGATCAAGCACCGCGACAGCCTCGGGACGACCCTCGTCATCCGTCCCGGCGACGTCAACCTGATGACCGCGGGCAGGGGGATCGTCCATTCGGAACGGACGCCGGAAAACCTGCGCGGCAGCCCGCTCTCGATTTCCGGCCTGCAGACCTGGATTGCGCTTCCCGACGAGAAGGAGGAGATCGATCCAGCCTTCGCCCATACGGGGCGTGACGCGATGCCCGTCTTCGACGACCGTGGCGCCAGCGGGCGGGTGGTGATCGGCAGTCTTTCCGGCATGACCTCGCCGGTCGGCGTCTTTTCCGACACGCTCTATGTCGACCTGGCGCTCGTGCCCGGCGCCACTTTCCCGTTCGATGCCGGCCACGAGGAGCGCGCCGCCTATGTCCTGTCCGGGGAGGTGGAGATCGCCGGCGATCGTTTCGGTGCCGACCAGTTGCTGGTTTTCCGGCCCGGCGACGCGATCACGCTGAAGGGAGGGGTCGACGGTTGTCACGTCATGCTTTTCGGTGGCGCACCGCTTGCTTCCCCGCGTCACGTCTGGTGGAACTTCGTCTCCTCGTCGAAGGAACGCATCGAAAAGGCCAAGGAGGAATGGCGCACCGGCAGATTCGACATTGTTCCCGGTGACGAAGACGAGTTTGTCCCTTTGCCCGAAGGCCGTTAACTTCTATATAAGGAGGGCATGGGCCGTTCTGCGGTATTGCCGGGCCGGGAATTTCGGCTTAGGGCGCAGGACCCTTGAACCGACGACATAAGAAGAATGAGGCCTGAGCCCGTGACATCGCTGCCCGAGACCCCCTTGCTCGACAAGGTGAAGCTGCCGACGGACCTGCGTGAACTGGACGATCGTGACCTGCCGCAGCTCGCTCGCGAGGTGCGCGACGAGATGATCGACGCCGTTTCGAAGACCGGCGGGCACTTGGGCGCGGGCCTCGGCGTCGTCGAGCTGACGATCGCGATCCACAAGGTCTTCAATACGCCGCACGACCGGCTGATCTTCGACGTCGGACACCAGTGCTATCCCCACAAGATCCTCACCGGCCGGCGTGATCGCATCCGCACGTTGCGGCAGGAGGGTGGGCTTTCCGGCTTCACCCGTCGCGCCGAGAGCGAATACGATCCCTTCGGTGCAGCACATTCCTCGACCTCGATCTCGGCCGGCCTCGGCATGGCGGTCGCCGCCGAGCTCAGCCATACCGACCGCAACGTCATCGCGGTGATCGGCGACGGCGCGATGTCGGCCGGCATGGCCTACGAGGCGCTCAACAATGCCGGCGCGCTGGACGCCCGGCTGATCGTCATCCTGAACGACAACGACATGTCGATCGCGCCGCCGACCGGCGCGATGAGCGCCTATCTGGCAAGGCTCGCCTCCGGCCGAACCTACATGGGCTTCCGCGACTTCGGCAAGAAACTGACGGCTTATCTCGGCAAGAGCGTCGACCGTGCGCTTACCCGTGCGGTCGAACACGCCCGCGGCTACGTGACCGGCGGCACGATGTTCGAGGAGATGGGTTTCTACCACATCGGCCCGATCGACGGGCACTCTTTCGACCACCTGCTGCCGGTGCTGCGCAACGTTCGCGACAACGGCAAGGGCCCGGTGCTGATCCATGTCGTGACCCAGAAGGGCAAGGGCTACGCTCCGGCGGAAGCGGCCGCCGACAAGTATCACGGCGTCAACAGGTTCGACGTCATCACCGGCACGCAGGCGAAGGCGAAGCCGAATGCTCCGAGCTATACCGCCGTCTTCGGCGAGACGCTGGTGCAGGAGGCGGCGCTCGACGAGAAGATCGTCGGCATCACCGCGGCGATGCCCTCCGGCACCGGCATCGACAAGCTGCAGGAAGCCTTCCCGCACCGCACCTTCGACGTCGGCATCGCCGAGCAGCACGCAGTCACCTTCGCCGCAGGGCTTGCGACGGAAGGCTACAAGCCCTTCTGCGCGATCTATTCCACCTTCCTGCAGCGCGCCTACGACCAGGTCGTTCACGACGTGGCGATCCAGAGATTGCCGGTGCGCTTCCCGATCGACCGCGCCGGCCTCGTCGGCGCCGACGGGCCGACCCATGCCGGATCTTTCGATACCGGCTTCCTCGCCGCGCTTCCCGGCTTCGTGGTGATGGCCGCGGCCGACGAGGCGGAGCTGAAGCACATGGTGCGCACGGCCGCAGCTTACGACGAAGGCCCGATCTCCTTCCGCTATCCGCGCGGCGAGGGGGTCGGCGTGCAATTGCCCGAACGCGGCTCGATTCTGGAGATCGGCAAGGGCCGGATCGTCAAGGAAGGCACAAAGATC
>DATGWU010000624.1:0-3501 GCA_035299345.1 Rhizobium sp. | reverse complement strand
ATAGACGAGGAAGGCACCGCCGCCGAGGCCGGAACTCTGCGGTTCCACGAGGCCGAGCACGGTCTGGACGGCGACCATCGCGTCGATCGCATTGCCGCCCTTCGAGAGGACGGCGCGTCCCGCCTCCGCGGCGAGAGGATTGGCGGCGGCGACCATGAAGCTTTTTGCTTCCGTGCGGGCCGCGGCGGCAAATCCCGTCGCGCGTTCCGGCGCCATGGTGTCGGAGGCCTGCTGGGCGAGACCGTCGACCGGCAGGACGAGAAGGGAAACGAAGATGCTGTTGAGAAGGAATTTCCGCATGACCACTCCGTTCTCCCGATCGTCGCGACCGGGTTCGCTTCTGTTTGCACGTGAGGATTGTAGGTTGCGCCATGCTGCAGGCAAGGCCTTGGCTCGCACCGAACGCATCTTTGATGCGCAAGGCGCGGGCCGTGTTGCTGCGTACCCTGCGGAATGCCGGCGGTCAGGTTCAGGAGCCGAGCACGTCGTGCTCGTCGGAAGCCGCCTTGGCAAGCATGCGCAAGGCCGCGACCTGACGATCCGTGTGGTCGTCGATGAGGTCGGCGGTTCCGGTATGCACCGAAAGGATCCTGTCTCCCGTCCAGACCGCGCAACGGTTGCGGCCCCTGTCCTTGGCGACATAGAGCGCGCGGTCGGCACCGCTCAGCAACCGGTCGAGATCGGCACTGCCGGCTGGCATGGTCGCAATGCCGATGCTCGTCGTCACCTCTATTTCGGTCGATGCAGCGGCGATGTGCGTGGCCGCGAGCGACTGGCGGATCGTTTCGCCGACCAGGGCCGCGTGCCGGGGTTCACCTACTCGCAGGATGGCTGCGAATTCCTCGCCGCCGCTGCGGCCGAAGACGCCCCCTTCGGGGATGAGGCTGGTCGCCCTGCGGGCGAATTCGACGAGGACCGCATCGCCGGCCTGATGGCCGTGGGTGTCGTTGATCTGCTTGAAGTGGTCGAGATCGAAGACGATGACCGCAAGCACCGGCCGCTCGCGGACGGGAACGGAACGGAGGCGTTCATACGCCTCCAGAAGACCGCGCCGGTTATAGACGCAGGTCAGCGGGTCTGTGCGGACCAGTTCCTTCAGGCGCTCTTCCGACCGGTCGATCAGCAGCTTGGCGAGGATCACGATCGCCGTGACGAAGCCGGTGATGCCCACGATGACGACAAAGCCGTTGACACCGACATCCTGGAACCCCTGCGGGTTCTGTCGCCAGGTCCGCAAGGCAAACAACAGGTTGCTTGCCACATGGATCGCCCAGACACCGCTCAGAATATAGCGGTAGCGCCGCGAGCTTGTGCCGCCGCTGGCAATGACGAAGCTCATCAGGGCGAAGCCGAGGGCTGCGCTGACGCTGTAGAGCATCACGCGATTGGAGAAATCGTCACGGATGACCGGAAAGAGGTTTCCTGAAATCCACAGAAGCGGCGGAAGAACGGCCCAGGGCGGCGTGGTCTTTTCGTCGAACCTTCTGAGGGCTCCGACGAAGAAGGCGAAGGCGGTGAGGGTGACGGCATTGGCGATCTGGATGGAAAGAAAATCCGGGATCGTTCCGCGCGCGCCGACCAGCGCCAGTCCGGAGGCATGGGAGATCAGGCCCAGTCCGAATAGCAGGAAGTGTCTATCCTTCAAGCCGTGCAGCCACACGGCAATGAGAAGCGCGCCCATCGAGGCGGCCTGTATGGTCCAGAGGAGAAACCCCGTTCTGAGGTCGAGCACAGCCGTGAGCCT
This sequence comes from Rhizobium sp., assembly GCA_035299345.1. Classification (GTDB taxonomy): domain Bacteria; phylum Pseudomonadota; class Alphaproteobacteria; order Rhizobiales; family Rhizobiaceae; genus Allorhizobium. The sequence continues at coordinate 1,757 of DATGWU010000624.1, read as the reverse complement.
TGGTGAAGGAAGGATATGTCAAGCAAGGTGAATCAATACTGGTTAAACAGTTGCTACCGGTTGCTGGTTGTTTTTGCCTTGAATCCGGTTTTTCCGATGTGTTCGGCGTTTTTTACTTGCCGTTCACCATAGGACGCCGTTCCTGTGCAGGACTGCCGGGGCGCACGCCGTCTCCGGCGGCGAGAGGGATGTCGCGGCTCGCGACGGGCGAGGCTGCACGGATCGGGTAGAACAAGGCCGGGCGCCCCGCTGGCAGCGCTCTGTCTCGGCCGCGGGCGGGGAACGCAACATGGCCGGAAACGGGGATTGTCGGCCCTTCCGCGGCCTTGGCGGTCACCCCGTGACGGTTAAGGATATCGGCGTCACACGTCTTGAAGTTCGGGGCTTGGACACTCTATGTAGGGATTGACACGACAATACATGATTCCCGCTGCGGCTTCCGTGTCCGGGAAGACAGTGCGAAGAAGGACGGACATGACAAATCCAGTTGATACCGCCATGGCCCTGGTGCCGATGGTTGTCGAGCAGACCAACCGTGGGGAGCGGTCCTACGACATTTTCTCGCGCCTGCTGAAGGAGCGGATCATCTTCCTGACCGGTCCCGTCGAAGACCAGATGGCGTCGCTCGTCTGCGCGCAGCTGCTGTTCCTGGAAGCGGAAAACCCGAAGAAGGAAATTGCGCTCTACATCAACTCTCCGGGCGGTGTCGTCACCGCGGGCCTCGCAATCTACGATACGATGCAGTTCATTCGTCCGGCCGTGTCGACGCTCTGCATCGGTCAGGCGGCCTCCATGGGTTCGCTGCTGCTGGCCGCCGGCGAGAAGGGTATGCGCTTCACCACGCCCTATTCCCGCATCATGGTGCATCAGCCCTCCGGTGGCTTCCAGGGACAGGCGTCCGACATCGAGCGGCATGCCCGCGACATCATCAAGATGAAGCGTCGCCTGAACGAAGTCTATGTGAAGCACACCGGCCGTACCTACGAGGAGGTTGAACAAACGCTCGATCGGGACCATTTCATGGAGGCGGGCGAGGCGAAGGACTGGGGGATCGTCGACAAGATCCTGACCTCCCGCCAGGAAATCGAGGGGGCGCCGGCGGCCTGAGGGCCGCCCGTCCGCGCGGCCCGGGATCGGTTGTTGACCCCCTTGTGAACGAAGGAGGGGGTTTAATCTCCCGGGGAACGCGCTAATAGTAGTAATTAAGGCCATGTTGAAGTTTTGTGACATAGCCTTGCGATTTGAAGGGGTTTTCGTTGCCGCCGGTCAACAGGCGCATAGTGCGTCCGCCGGTTAGTACCCCCAAATCGAACTGGCTCCAGCCGATTGCGGCGTTTTGCGGTTGGGGCGGTGTAAGTGGTCCGTGTTCCGTTTCGAGGGCGGCGCGGCATGCCGGAAGGAAAGAGACATGAGCAAGGTCAGCGGAAGCAACGGCGGTGACTCCAAGAATACCCTCTATTGTTCGTTCTGCGGCAAGAGCCAGCACGAAGTCCGGAAGCTGATTGCCGGACCGACGGTGTTCATCTGCGATGAATGCGTCGAGTTGTGCATGGACATCATCCGCGAGGAGAACAAGAGCTCGATGGTGAAGTCCCGCGACGGCGTACCCACGCCCCAGGACATCATCAAGATTCTCGATGAATACGTCATCGGGCAGCAGCAGGCGAAGAAGATTCTCTCGGTCGCCGTGCACAACCACTACAAGCGCCTGGCCCATGCCGGGAAGAACAATGACGTCGAACTGGCCAAGTCCAACA
>DATGWU010000623.1:0-4731 GCA_035299345.1 Rhizobium sp. | reverse complement strand
GAAAAGAAGTGATCCACGCCATGTTCAGCTTCGGCTTTCTTTATGACTTCGCGCTTGGTCATCTTGCCACTCCCTCTCTGCGGGCTCTGCAATAGGCGCTGCCGTTTTCAAACCGACAGCGACCTTTCAGACCGAACCATAGGAGCGTGACGTGGGCGGCTCTATCGCGGCTATGTATCTTACTGTTACCGGCATCCGCGCGAATTCAGTGTTTGCGATGGATCAATGACGTGTCGCGGGATGTCGGCTCAAATACGTAAGAAGCTCGGATTCAAGCTCATCGCGGAGTAAGCCAAGGTCATGCCGAAAGCTGTTGACGCCCGGATCGTCGGAGACTGGTCCCGTGAGTGAACTGTAGGCCAGACTCAAGTCCTCACAAATGGACCGGAAACGTGTATCGCCGAGGTAAAGGCGGCGTATCTCGTTTGCTCGCTGAGGAAAGCGGGCCAGCACTTGATCCAGGTCTTTCATGACAACCTCGAAGAGGCTCACTCGACCTTCGAATACAACAGGAGTTACTTTGCTGGGCCAGAATGTTACTGTAACGTGACTGTCGGCACGCCAAGTCATCCCGACAGATTAGTGTAGCGAGGGAAGCTATGGCGGATAACCTAAAGGTGTCGCCGGATGAGGTCTTGGCAGAACTCGAAAGGGTACTTCATTCGCCAAGTTTCGAGGCCACGGACCGCAACAAGCGTTTCCTGAAGTATGTCGTGTCGGAAACCTTGGCCGGAAGAGGCGACCGAATAAAGGCCTACAGCATCGGGACCAGTGTCTTTGGTCGTGGTGACAACTTTGACCCGCTGCAGGACCCGATCGTACGCATCGAAGCCGGACGCCTGCGCCGCTCGCTTGAACACCATTATCTGCTGACCCCAAACGCACAAAGCAAACTGAGGATAGCCATCCCCAAGGGAACCTATGTTCCGGTGTTCGAGCGCATTCACCCGGAACCATCGGTAGCGGGCGAACCAGTTCTGCACACGATGGCACCACATCTCCTGGTCAGGACGTTCGACCAACACTCCTGCACGGCGACCTGGCCCGATTTTGGTCGGGTCCTCACCACGCAGCTGATCGCGGCGCTGACGAAGTTCTCGGATCTTTACATCTATGGACCGCCACTCGCCGCTAATCTGATCAACCCGGAAGGCGAGCACGCCGTTCACATTGACTATGAATTGTCGGGGAACGTGACGATTGCGAAGGACCAGATCCTTGCCGAGTTCTTGATCCAGGATTTGCAGGAAGGGCGCTTCATCTGGTCACAAAGCATTTATCGGCCCATAGACCCATCCTGCGACGCAACTGAACTCGTGGCTGTCTTGCTGACCATCGCATCCGAGGTGGCTTCGATTGTCGGGCAGCGCGACGGCGTCATCGACAGCGAAACCCGGGAAAAGGCGTGTCAACGCCATAAGAGGTTCACTGCTTCCCAGAAGCTGCTCGAGTTTCAGGACTATTGGCGAAGGGTCGATCTCACACGAAACGAGCCGCTCCGCTTCGATCTTGAAAGTGTCATCGCCACAGATCCGAACTTTTCGGCCGCCCATGCTTGTTTGTCGCTTCTCTACACAGACGCCGAACGCTTTGGGATTGACTGTGGCCCCGACTATCCGCGTCCGATCGAGCGTGCGCTGACCCTTGCGCGCCGTGCAGTCGAACTTGCGCCACGATCGGGTCGCTGTCATCACGCGCTTGGGGTGGCCCGGTGGTTTGCCGGGCAACCTGAACCGGCACTTCAAGAGTTGAAGATCGCCAGCGCGCTAAACCCGAACGACAGTGAATTCCTTGCCGAGTTCGGGCTCCGGTCCGCGATGCGCATGCAATGGGAATTGGGCATTCCGATGCTGATCACCTCGTTCGAGCGCAACCCGCTTCAAAGCGGGCAGTACCGAATGGGCCTGTTCTTCTTCCATCTCGCATCCGGGGATTATGAAGAGGCCCTTAGGCAGGCCCTCCTTGCTGAAGCGCCAATGGTTGCCCACCCCAACATCGCGTGCGCTGCGGCGCTGAGCCGGCTTGGACGGCACGCAGAGGCAGCGCAGCACCTCGATGAGGCCGAGGCCATCTCGCCGGGCCTTTTCTCGCGCCTTGCGGCGGACCTTGCGAAGCGGCAGATCCATCCCGACCTTATCGAGATGGTTGTCCGATCCTTTGATTGGATGAACCGCGACGCGAATCCACTGGACAAGCGCAAGCTGTCTCACCTGCGGCGCTAACGGTAAATTACCCTCTGGCCGATGGATCGCCGCTGTCCGGCGCATAGACTTGCCGCAGTCGAACATCGATTGGGGTCGTCATGGAACCTGCAACAGCGGATGCGGCGCATGCCGCGGAAACGCTGCATCTGCCGTTCTTCATCACGTCGCCCGGCGAGACCGACGGGCTCCTGGTTGGGATGGTGATCTTCCTGATCCTCGCGGTCGTCGGGATCGGCGTCTTCTATTTCAAGCTCCATGCCCTGCCCGAGCACATGGCGCACAAGGGCCAGAGAATTCAGTATGAAATCGTGTCCGTGCTCGCGCTGCTGGCCCTTCTCACGCACAACCACGCCTTCTGGATAATCGGCCTCCTGCTCGCCCTGATCCCGATTCCTGACTTCAGCAGCCCGATCAGTTCGATAGCGCAATCCTTGCGGCGGCTTGCCGACCATGCTGACGGCGGGCCTCCTCCTCCGATGCAAGACAACCTTGCGAAAGACCAGCAGGTCGACCAAAGCCCGGAGGTCGAGCATGCTTGAACTTCTGCTTTGCTCCAGCATCACGATCCTGCCGGATTTCCTGTACCGCAGGTACGGACAAGGCAAGAGGATCGGCTACGAGATCAACCTCTTCTCCGTCTGGTACGAACTGAGATGGGGGATCACCCTGTGCCTGATCCTTACGATCAGCCTCATAACGACGATCTTCTATTTCCATCCTTCGACAAAAGCCGCGACGTCTGTCTTCCGTACCGTCACCATCCTGCCGGAAACGAACGGCCGTGTGGCCGAAACCTTCGTCGGTATCAATGAGACCGTCGAGAAAGGCCAGCCGCTTTTCAGGCTTGATGACACGGAACAGCGGGCAGCGGTCAACACGGCGACCCGCAGCATTGCCGAGATCGAGGCTCGGCTCAAAATCGCCCAGGCAAACCTGCGCGAAGCCGAAGGCAGGATCACGCAGGCCGAAGGGGCCCTTGCCCAGGCCGACGATGAATACCAGACGCGCCTCGAGCTCATGAACCGCGATTCCAACAGCATCTCGGCGCGAGAAGTCCAGCGTGCACAGGTGCAGGTCGACACACAAACGGGACTCGTCGAGGCAGCCCGGGCCGCCCGCGATGCCTTGGTAGCGCAGATCGATTTCCTGATCCCGGCCGAGCTCGAGTCCGCCAAAGCACGGCTTGAACAGGCAGAGGTCGAGCTGGACAAGACGCTGGTCGTCGCCGGGACCGATGGCATCGTCCAGCAGTTCTCGCTTCGCCCTGGCGACGTGGTCAACCCGATGCTGCGGCCGGCCGGGATCCTGGTTCCCGCGCAACGTGTGACCGGCCTTCTGGCAGGATTTGGCCAGATCGAAGCTCAGGTCATTCAGCCCGGTATGATTGGCGAAGTTGCCTGCGCGTCAAAGCCTTGGCAAATCATTCCCGTCAAGATCACCGAGGTACAAAGTGTCATCGCGGCCGGTCAGGTTCGCCCGACCGACCAGTTGATCGATCTGGGCCAATTGCCACGCGACGGCACGATAACTGTCATCATGGAGCCTCTGCACGATGGCGGCTTCGACGGCCTGCCCCAAGGGGCAACCTGCATCGCGAACGGCTACACCAGCAACTATGAACGCCTTCATGACCCAGACGTCGGGACATTGGAGAGCGTTCTGCTTCATGCGGTCGATGCGACCGGTCTTGTCCACGCCTTGATCCTGCGGCTGCAGGCAGCGGTCCTGCCCATCCAGACCCTCGTGCTGAAAGGGCACTAAGACCGAAACCAGAAGGAGGAACTCTCGATGAAGCTTAAACGTGCACTCATCTCTGGTGCGGTGCTGACCGCATCTGTCCTGCCGTCGCAGGCCGAAGACCTCAAGTTCACCAACAGCAACGGCACCACCGCAACCTTTTACGGGCAGGTCAACCTGACCTACCAGGGCGTGGACGACGGGGTGGAAAGCTACGACAGCTTCGTGGACAACTCGAACTCGACCAGCCGGGTGGGCCTCTGGATCGACGGGACCCTGTTCGAGAACCGCTTCCGCTTCAACTTCGAAGCCGGTCTCGGGCTAAAGAACACCGCCGAGACAAGCCAGATCGAGGATGAGAACTGGATCGACTGGCAGCGTACGGACATCCGCAAGCTCGAAGTCGTCTCCTCTGGCGACTTCGGTGCGATCTGGGTCGGTCAGGGCAGCATGGCCACGGACGGGGTGGCCGAGATCGACAATTCCGGTACCAGCGTCGTGGGCTACGTCAACCTGCCCGACACCGCAGGCGCCTTTGAGTTCCGTGATGGCGCAGACCTATCGGGAACGACAGTCTCGAATGTGTTCAAGGACTTCGACGGGCCCCGCCGTTTCCGTGTCCGCTACGATACGCCAGACTTCTCCGGCTTCGTCTTCTCGGCCGCGCTGGGGGATGAAATCCTAGCCGAGGGTGACGAAGCGACCTACTACGACGCCGCCCTGCGCTACAGCTATGCGGATGAAACCATCGATGTGGACGCCGGGCTTGGGTATTCCTGGAAGGACAACG
>DATGWU010000622.1:0-2890 GCA_035299345.1 Rhizobium sp. | reverse complement strand
CCGGTCGACGGTGGCGAGCCGGTTCACGTCCTCCTGGGCGCTGCGTTCGATCTGGGCGCGGCACATGTCGTCGAAGGCGGAGCGGGTGTGGACGATCACGCCCGTTTCGAGCGAGCGGATCAGGTCCTGTTTGGCCTGGATCTCGGAGCGCTGGCCGGTGATGCGGAAATCGAGTTCGCGCACGAGGGTGTCGTCGCACGGGCTGGCGGCGGCGGCGCGGTCGCGGTCGGTCTGGAGGCCGGAGAGGTACTTCTCGATGCACTCGATGTCCTTGCGGTAGGTGGCGGTCGTCTCGGCGATGGCAGCTTTTTCAGCAGCGGCCTGTTCGGCGGCGCGGCGCTTGGCCTCGGCGAGCGCGGCGTCGGCCTCGGAGCGCAGGAGCGCTGCGAGTTTGGCGAACTGTTCACTCGCTTTGTCGCGGTCGATTTTCGCCCACGGGTGCTGCTCGCGGAAATAGTCGCGTGCCGATTCTCCTGCGACAACTGCATCGGGCTGCATGAGGAGCTCCTCAGCGTTGACCGGGGTGAAGCTCACCTCAAGCTGGCGGCAGTCGATCCGCGTAATCGTTGCCACGTTACTGGCTTTCGCGTGGGTGCCGTCATCAAGGATTCCGCTCCACTGCTCGGTGGTTTGAGCGAGGTAGGCCTGCAGCGCCTCGGCGAGTTTGCCTTGGGAGCGTTGGCCAGCCGAATAGCCGCGCTCTGGCTCGGGACTTTGCTCCGGTCGGGCGTCGACCAGCGCGAAATTCACCCACCGGCTCCGGCCGGGATCGTCGAAATACGGGAGGCCGGCGATCCGGATGGCGCGGGTATGGTCTTTGATGCGTCCACTCATCCCCCCGTCGTTGTCCTCACGGATTGCACCGTCTCTGGAGGTGCTCACGTAGGCCAACTCGATCAGGCGCCGACCGTCCTCGGCGATCATCCCGCAGACCCGCGTATCCGATTGATAGCCGTCACGGCGGCTCGTGAAATGGCCAAAGAAACAACGATCCACCCATTCGATCCGGCAGGACAGGTAACGTTCGATGATCGGTTCGGGATCTATCTCGTCCACTGCGCCGACCGACTCTGGCCGTCTGAGATCGAAGCTCTGCCGCTCGCGGTTGGTGAAATACTTCCTTTCGGTTCCCACCACGCTGGCCTCGCCGGTGGCCTTGATCTTGATGTTGACGTGGTTCATCTCCCGCAGCCGTGTCCATATCTCACCGTCGGCGATGTCCTGCACGTACTGGATCGCGGCGTCGGCCTGGGTGCGGCGCTTCTTCTTCAGGCCGACGGCGTCGGGCGGATCGCCGAGGGCGGCGATGGCGTCGGCGACATTCGCGAGGTCGTCGCGCAGCGTGCGCAACTGGCGGCCGTAGCCGTGCGCCTGCTGGAAGAGCGCGTCGGCCCCGTCGGCGTGGCCGTAGCCGGCGGCGGTCATCGCCTCCTGCCAGGTCTGGTTGAAGCGCTCGAGCGTGAAGGCCGTGGCAGTGCGCAGGGTGAGGAAGCGCGCCAGCAGCGGGTTGAGGCGGTTGAGGTACTCGACCACGGGCTCGGCGGGGAAGTCGAAGGCGGCGGCCCACGACTGCTCGAACTTCGCGTTCTCGGCCTCGGTGCGCGGCCCGAGCACGATGCGCAGCTGTTCCATCGCGGCGGATACTGCGGCGCGGTAGTCGGCCTTCGACAGCCGGCGGAAGTCGATCTGCGCGGGGAGTTGCACCTGCAGGTCGGGCATGGGCGGGGCGGGCGGCAGGGCCTCGGCCTGGGCCACCGTCGCCTGGGCCTGCGCGGCGATCGTGGCCGGATCCGGCCGCTCGTCGCCGCCGAGCAGCGAACCGGCGGATGCCTCGGGCGCGCGCCCGTCCTTCTTGGCGAGGATCTGCGCGCGCCCCTTGTCGAGGATCTCGAGCGTCTTGGGCTTGGTGGTGAGGCTGCGGGCCTTGTCGTTGTCGGCGAGGGCGGCGTCGTAGTCCTTGAGCCGGAGCGCGACGGCGGAGCGCAGGATGTAGTAGTCGGTCCGCTCGGGCGCGAGGCCGATGGCGGTGTCCAAGGCCGCGCGGGCCTCGGCGAACTGGCGGTTGCGGGCAAGCGCGTTGCCGAGCTCGTAGTGGACCTGCGGATTGGTCTTCTCCATCTCGCCGACGAGCTCGAGATCCTCGATCGCCGAGCCGAGCTCGCCGAGCGCCACGCGCACCAGGCCGCGACGGTAGAGGGCGATGGCGCTGCCTTCGTCGAAGGCGACGGCCATCTCGAGGTCGGCCAGCGCGCCCGCGTCGTCTTTCGCCAGATGGCGGGCCCAACCGCGGAAGATGTAGGGGCCGGCCGCGTAGGGCGCGACCTTCACGGCCTTGCCGTACTCGGCGATCGCCTCCGCGTACTTCCTCTCTTTCTCGAAGGCTTCTCCGCGTTTGATCGCAGCATTGGCCTCTTCGACCGAGTCGGCGCGGAGGGACAGGCAGCAGACAAGCAACAGGCCGAGCAAGGAGAGCAGTCGCATAGCGGAAGGGGGGGAACCAATCGGACCGAGAACCGGGCGGCGGCGCCCAATGGAGTTTAGCGGGCCGGCCGTGCTGTCGAGCGGCAATCCGTGCCGCGCGACTCTCCCCTTCCGCATCGCGCGGCGGTTTGCTATCAACGCCCGCATGAGAAGGACCGTCGCGCTCGTGTCGCTCATCCTCGGCCTGGCCGCGCTGCTCGCCGCCACCGCCCAGCTCGTATTTCTGGCGGCCGGCGAAACGACGGAGGCCCGGGTCGCCGGCGTCGCCTACGACGACCCGGAGACCGAGATCCGCTACCGTCGGCGCAGTGCCAACACTGCCACCGGTTACTTCAAGCTCGGGATCGACGTCACCTACCGCTTCGACGTGCGGCCGACGCCCGCCGAGGTGCTGAAACGCGGCTCCGAC
>DATGWU010000621.1:0-11465 GCA_035299345.1 Rhizobium sp. | reverse complement strand
CTACCTGCGAGTCGGTGATGGTCTGGCCGGCCACCAGCCTCTGACCGATCAGGCGCACCACTTCCGGACTTTCGGCGAACTTGCCGTGGTTCAGCTGATCCTCGGCCTTGAGCTCCGTGAGATCGATCACCGTGATTCCGGCGCTCTCCAGCTCCGATCGATACGGTTCCTTGCTCGGATCGATTCGCCCAAGTCGTTCGACATTGCCGGAGAGGTGCTTGGAAAGCGTCAGCGCCCGATCATCACGCGAGACGAAGAGTGTGAAATGCGGCGCATCCTTCTGCAGCGCGCGGAACTGTTGCGCGAACACGTCGACATCAAGATCCGGCGCGGCGAGAATGACGTTGTTGATCTTCGGATGGACGCGCCCGTTGCGGATTGCCATCTGGCGAAGGGACTCGACGGCGAGCCATGTGCCCATGGAGTGCGCCATCACAGTCACGTCCGACACGTCGGGATGGCTGGCGATACGAGTGAGCATGTCCTCAAGTGCATCGCGGGAATAATTGGTGCTTTCCCGGTCGTAGGCGTAGTCGAAAATGTTGCCGCGCGAAGGCCAGGTAAATACGACCGGCACGACGTCCGCGCCGGAATCATGGACGATCTGCGCGAAACGATAGACCGAATCCTCATAGAGATTATTGAAGCCGTGGACGAAGACGAGCACGCGGCGGCTCGTGACCTTGTGCTTGCCGAGCCAGACCTTGGCTTCCGCATCTGAATCGAGCGGGTCGACCGCGGCGGTCGCGAATTCCCGCGAGGGGTCCGGCGGCAGGCGTTTCGGCCACTGTACCTGTCCGACCTTGCGGTTCTTCTCGGGCGGAATGGAGATCGTGACCGCGTCCATCACCAGGCCGCTTCCCCGTTCGCCGGTGAACAGGATCGCCTTGTCTTCGGACGGGGCACGCGTTGTTGCAGCGATGAGATCCACCCGGCTTGCGCCATCCGCCCTTGCATCCACAGGCTCCATGACGCCGACCGGCCGGCCGGCGCAACCGGCCGCGACGAGACAAACAGCGAGCAAGCCGACGAATCCGGAACGAATCCGCGCGCTCTTGCGAGCCGCCGGAGGAGAAATTCCACCTTCCTCCAATTGCGTTCCGATCAATACGCGGTCCCTTTATGTGCGATCAAGGCCCGTAGGGGTACCGCGGATCACAGGGCGAGGCCAGCGCTTTCTTGCCACAGGCCCGGCCGTCGAAGCCCGTCAGGCGCCCTGTGTCAGCTGGGCATTCGCCCAGTCGACGATCTGCCGAGCGGACATCGCACCGGAGACCCTGGCGATCTCCCGACCACCCCGGTAGAGCAGCATCGTGGGGATGCCCCGAATGCCGAGCCGTCCGGCGACATCCGGATGATCTTCGGAATTGAGCTTCATCAGACGCATGGAGGGTTCGAGAACCTTTGCCGCCTCCGCGAAATGAGGCGCCATCATCTTGCAGGGACCGCACCAGGGCGCCCAGACGTCGATGAGAACCGGCACATCGCTGCGGGCGATCTGCTTCTCGAACATCACGGGATCCGCCTCGACCGGATGCCCTTCGAAGAGAGCCTCCTTACAGGCGCCGCAGCGCGCCTCGGCGGCCGGACGCCCTGCCTTCATGCGATTGACGGCGCCACAATGCGGACAAACGATTTGCCGATCTCTTTCCATGCTATATGTCTCCTTCGAGGCGCCCGATACCCGCGGAAGCGCCTCCGATAGTTGACATTATATTCACAATGACGTAGATACGCAAGAATGAAGCTTAATCCTGAATCCATGCAGAACGCCGCAGACGACGCCAGTGAACTACTGAAGGCGCTCGCCAACCGGCACCGGCTTCTCATTCTTTGTCAGCTGATAGACGGCGAGCGCTCGGTCGGCCAGCTCGCCGAATTTCTCGGGATCAGGGATTCGACGGTGTCGCAGCATTTGGCGCTCCTCCGCCGCGACCGTATCATCAGCGGCCGGCGTGACGGACAGACGATCTGGTACCGGATCGAGAGCGAGCCCGCACGTAACGTTATCGGCGCGCTCTACAACACCTACTGCTCGGTCTGAATTTCCTCACCCGCCGACGATACCTTCAGGCGGAGCGCATGGTGCCGCGGTCACGCAACGCGACGTGCCAGGAGAATGCCTCTTCGAGGATATGCGGCGTATGACCGCCGCGCTGGCTTGCCCGAACGTAATAGTCCCGCAGCGCGTCGCGATAGTCCGGATGCACGCAGTTGGTGATGATGACCTGGGCGCGTTCCCGCGGGGCAAGGCCACGCAAATCGGCAAGCCCCACCTCCGTCACCAGCACATCGACGTCGTGCTCGGTGTGGTCGACATGACTCACCATCGGCACCACGCTTGAGATGGCACCGTTCTTGGCGATCGACTTGGTGACGAAGATCGACATGTAGCCGTTTCGTGCGAAATCGCCCGAGCCGCCGATACCGTTCATCATGTGGGTGCCGCCGACATGGGTGGAATTCACGTTGCCGTAGATGTCGAATTCGAGCGCCGTATTGATGCAGATGAGGCCGAGGCGGCGGATGACCTCCGGATGATTGCTGATCTCCTGGGGCCGCAGGATCAGGTGATGCTTGTATTCGGCGAGCCGCGGTAGGACCCTGCGGTACATCTCCGCGGAAAGCGTGATCGACGATCCAGAAGCGAAGCCGAGCTTCCCCGCGTCGAACAAATCGAAGGTCGAGTCCTGCAGGACCTCAGAATACATCTTCAGGTCATGGAAGGGAGAATCGATGAAGCCGTGCAGCACCGCATTGGCGATCGTTCCGATCCCCGCCTGCAGTGGCTGCAGCTCGTAACCCATCCGCCCCCGCTTCACCTCGTTCAACAGGAAGTCCGTCAGATTGCCGGCGATCGCACGGGTGTCGTCGTCCGGCGGCAGGATGGTCGCCGAGCTGTCGTGTTTCTCCGAGACAACGATCGCGACGATCTTTTCCGGCGGAACCGGAATGAACGGCAGACCGACACGGCTTTCCGGCGTCACGACGGGGATCGGCATGCGGGCGGGCCGGCGGGTCGGTATGTAGATGTCGTGCAACCCCTCGAGCGTGACCGGCTGCGAAAGATTGATCTCGACGATCACCTTGTCGGCCAGGATCGCGAAACTCGCGGAATTTCCGACCGACGTCGTCGGCACGATGCCGCCCTGCTCGGTGATCGCTACAGCCTCGACGACCGCGATGTCGACCGGCGGGATCTGATTTGTCCGCAGCTGCTCGACGGTTTCGGAGAGATGCTGATCGATGAACATGACCTCGCCGGCATTGATGGCCTTGCGCAGGCCCGGGTCCGACTGGAAGGGCATGCGCCGGGCGAGCACGTGGGCTTCGGCGAGGGTCTTGTCGAGGTCGTTTCCGAGGGAGGCGCCGGTCATCAGCGTGATCTTCAACGGATACTTTCGCGCCCGTTCGGCGAGTGCAAGTGGCACCGCCTTCGCTTCGCCGGCACGGGTAAACCCGCTCATGCCGACCGTCATGCCGTCCTTGATGAGCGCTGCCGCCTCATCGGCAGTCACGACCCGATCGAGCAAGGGCCTGTGTCGAATCCGTTCACGCAGCATGATCTTTCCTCGTCCAGATGCGGGGCGGGCGGTGTCGTCCCATGGGTTCCGGTTGGCTTAAAGGTGGGGGCGTCGCCGTTGCAATCATTCTTCAGTCGCATGCGATGCGGACCTGATATGCGCAGAACGCATACCAGAGCAATGACCCCACCCTGGATCGCGATGAATGACTCTTGAATTTTCGAAGAGAAAGGAATCGAAATACCGGTGGTTCCCGCGGGACGGTTCTGACCGGAGCAACCGATGAACGACAATGCGCAGGAGAGGCCTTACTGGACGATAGACAGTGGCGAGCTGACCGATGCGCTGGGCTCCGGTGCAGGTGGCCTCACGGCCTCCCAGGCGAAGGAAAGACTTGCGCGGCTCGGGGCAAATTCGATCGAGGATACGACCCGTGTCGGGGCCATCCGGCTGCTGTTGCGCCAGTTCGAAAGCCCACTCGTTCTGATCCTCGTCTTCGCGGCTGTCGTGTCGACGCTGCTGCAGCAGTGGGTCGACGCCGCGATCGTCGTCGCCATCGTGCTCGGAAGCTCCCTCCTCGGCTTCTACCAGGAAAATCGCGCCTCTCAGGCTGTCGAGGCGCTGAAACGTCGGCTTGCGCTTACCTGCCGCGTCGTGCGCGACGGCATCGAGCAAGTAGTGCCGGTCGCCTCGGTCGTTCCGGGCGACATCCTGCTACTGTCGGCAGGCAATCTGATCCCGGCAGACGGGCTCGTGCTCGACGCCGCCGATTTCCTTGTCAGCGAGGCGGCAATGACGGGCGAATCCTTCCCCGTCGAAAAGCGACCCGGAAAAGTCGCCGCCGATGTGCCGATTTCCGCGCGAACCAATGCTGTCTTCCTGGGCGCCTCGGTGCGCAGCGGCACCGCGAGGGTGCTTGCGGTCAGGACCGGCAGGCAGAGCGAGTTCGGCGCCATCGCCGCAAGGCTCCGCGGAAGACCCGAAGAAACGGATTTCGCCCGCGGCGTGCGACGGTTCGGCTACCTGCTGATCCGCGTCATGGTGTTGATCGTACTCTTCGTGCTGACCGTCAATCTGCTGCTCGACCGTCCGGTTGCAGAGTCATTGCTCTTCGCCGTCGCACTTGCCGTCGGCCTCTCGCCGGAACTCCTGCCGGCGATCATCACCGTCACGCTTTCTGCCGGCGCCAAGACCATGAGCGAACGCGGCGTCATCGTTCGCCGGCTCGAAGCGATCGAGAACCTCGGCAGCATGGACGTTTTCTGCACCGACAAGACCGGCACGCTGACGGAAGGAACGGTGGTACTGCATGACGCCGTCGATACCAATGGTCGCCATTCCGACGAAGTTCTGCAGTTCGCCTTCCTCAACGCCTCTTTCGAGACGGGGATTGAGAACCCGATCGATGTCGCCATCATTGCGAAAGGCGAAGCGGCGAACCTGACGACCTCCGGATATTCAAAGATCGACGAGATCCCTTACGATTTCACCCGCCGCCTGCTGACCATCGTCGTCGAGAGCCCCGAGCATTCTTCGCAGCGCCTGATCGTCACCAAAGGCGCTTTCGACAACGTGCTCGCCGCCTGCACCTCCGTCTCGCGGAGTGGCGCAACGATCCCGCTGGACGAGGGTCTGCGGGAGGAACTGGCCGGGTTTCCGAAGAGCCGGGGCGCGGAAGGCTACCGCGTACTGGCGATCGCCACCCGCGAGGCAGGGATGAAGGCAGACTACACCCGCGACGACGAAGCCGGGATGACGCTGCAAGGCTTCCTGGTGTTCGAGGACCCGCCCAAGGCCGAGGCGAAGAAGACGATCGAGGATCTCGCCGCGCTCGGCATCCGCATAAAGGTCATCAGCGGCGACAACCGCTTCGTCACCGCTCACGTCGCGCAGGTCGTCGGTTTGAACCCGGCCGGCATCCTGACCGGCGACGAGATCGCGAGACTGAACGACGAAGCCCTCTGGAACCTGGCGGCACGCACCGACCTCTTCGTCGAGGTCGATCCCCAGCAGAAAGAAAGAATCATCCGTGCTCTCCAACGGACAGGCCACTCGGTCGGCTATCTGGGCGACGGCATCAACGACGCGCCGGCGCTGCACGTCGCCGACGTCGGCATCTCAGTGGAGCAGGCGGTGGACGTTGCCCGCGAGAGTGCCGACATCATCCTTCTCAATCGCGATCTCGACGTGCTGCGCTCCGGTATCGAGGAGGGCCGGCGAACCTTCGCCAACACGCTGAAATACATCTCGATCACCACCAGCGCCAATTTCGGCAACATGGTCAGCATGGCGCTCGCGACACCGCTTCTGCCGTACCTGCCGCTCTCGGCCAAGCAGATCCTGCTCAACAACTTCCTCTCCGACATGCCGTCGATCGCAATTTCGAGTGACAATGCCGATCCGGAACAGATCGCCATGCCGCAGCGGTGGAGCATCCATGATATCCAGCGCTTCATGGTGGTGTTCGGACTGATCAGCTCCGGTTTCGACATGCTGACCTTCGCCACTCTACTCTTCATCTTCCACGCGAGCGAGGCGACGTTCCAGACGTCGTGGTTCATGATCTCGCTGCTGACCGAGCTCGGCGTCGTTCTGGTGTTGCGCACCCGCAAGCCTGCCTGGAAAAGCAGGCCGAGCTCACTGCTTCTCTGGTCGACGATTGCCGTCTCCGCCGCGACGCTTACCATCCCCTATCTCGGAACGCTGGCCGGGGTGTTCGACTTCGTGCCGCTAGCCGCGGCACAAATGGGAGCGGCGATCCTGATCATCGCCGCCTATCTCGCAGCGACCGAGATCGCGAAGCAGCGCCTGTTCCGCGCGCAGCCGAAACGACAAAACCGCCGTCACATGTGAATGAGACCGCGGGCGCGGCCTGCAACACCTTCAAATTTTGAAGAAAAAAATGGCGCACCCGAAGAGATTCGAACTCCTGACCCCCAGATTCGTAGTCTGGTGCTCTATCCAGCTGAGCTACGGGTGCGTGCCGTGCCGGCGTGTCACCGGCTGCGTGGCGATCCTCTAAAGCGTGGCGCGGAGGATTGCAAGCGAATTTCAAAAAATTCCGTCATTTTCACATCACGATCCCACCATGTCTTTGTTTTCACATCATATATGCGCTCATGCGCGGGCACGCCAGTCGTCAAGCGCCACCGGGCGATCAGGAATTTCGATCCTGAAGAGCGTGCCCGATCCCGGCTTTTCGACAAGCGCGATGGTACCACCGTGGGCGAGAACGAGTTCCCGGGCGATCGCAAGGCCGAGCCCTGTGCCGCCCGACCGCGCCGCGCCACGAAAGGCGGCAAAGAGATTCTCCCGCGCCTTGCGCGGCATGCCTGGGCCGGTATCATCGATGGCGATCGAAACCACGCTGCCCACCCGCTGCGCCGTGAGCGTCAGCCGGCGAACGACGTCTGGATCGCCTACTCCATAACCGGCCAGCGCCTGTATCGCGTTGCGGCAGAGATTATGGATCACCCGGAACAACTGTTCGCTATCGGCGTCCACCTCCAGGTCGGCAGCCACCATGTCGATGAATTCGATGCCACTCTCGGGGTCGATCGCAAGGATGTCCCGCACCTCCTGGCACAACGCGGCAAGCTGGATCCGACGCCTGCGCGGCTCGGCCTCTGACGCCTGACCATAGGCCAGCACTTCTCTCGTATAGCCGACGGCCCGATCGATCGTCCGAAGGAGTTTCGGAGCGAAACTCTTGACCATCGGATCTTCCACATCGGCGAGGCGATCCGACATCAGTTGCGCCGAAGCCAGGATATTGCGCATGTCGTGATTGATCTTGGAAACAGCGAGGCCGAGATCGGCAAGGTTCTTCTGCTGTTTCAGGGTCCGGTGCAATTGCTCCTGCATCATCGACAGATGCCGGGAGGCGACGGCGAGTTCGTCACTGCCCTTCTCCGGCACCAGGATACGGGCAGGGTCTTCGGGGTCGTCGGTGAACTCCCGCATGCTGCAGGTGAGGCGTCGGACCGGGCGGATCATCATCCGGTTGATGGCGAGATAGATGAGGACACCGGTAATCACCGAGATGATCAAGGAAACCGTTGCGAGATACCGCGCAAAGGAGAGCATGGCCTTGCGCAGGCTGTTCTCGGAAAGGACGACCTCGATCTCCATGTCGCTTTCGCCGACGGGTCCATAGACGCGCAGGATGCGGTCGCCGCCGAAGAACAGCGTGTAAAGCGCATCACTCACCGAGCGGAGCGGATGCACGTTGGCCAGATCGAACTGGGCGTCGACCTTCGGTGGCATGTTGTCGACCACGAGGAGACGCGAGGTTCCGTCCTTGCGCAGCACGATTGCCTTGGTGCCCGTCGCCATCAGCGCCTCGTCCTGCAGTGCCCGCGGCAACTCGATCGGCTGAAGCCCGTCGATCACCACGCTCGCGGCAGCCGCCGTCCGCAACCGATCCTCCAGCCAGCGCAGACGCATCGTGGCGATCGAAGGCGCGAAGATCAGCACCTCGGCTATCAACACAAAGACAATCGTGAGCCAGAGGAGCTTGCCGGACAACCCCTGAAAGAAGCCTGGACCGATGGCGGGTTTCGGCACGCCCTCGTCAGGTCCCGTCCTCCGCATCTCGTCTGGCATCGGCCTCTCCTTGCCGCTGATCTGACCGCAGGTAGAAAGCACCCGGGGTGCATACATAGGATAGACCGGTAGGAAGTAAAAGATAAGCGGCGTCGAAAGAACGAAGCCGGCACGAGTCTTCATCTCTGACGAAAAAGGCCGCGAGCGATGCTCGCGGCCTATGGAACGTTGTGTGCCTGTCTAATCGGAGCGATCAGAACTCTTCCCACTCGGCGTCCCGGGCGGCCACCGCCGCGCTACCGCTGAACGCACGGGCGACGCTTCCCTGCATTTGGCGTGCCGGAGAGGCGACAGGCTTGCGTGGAGAGCTCGAAGCCGGTGCCGGCATCCGGGTCGACGCTGCGGCATGGACGGCAGGACCGGGAACGGCGCTGTCCCTCACACCGTCGGAGAGCCGGAAATGGGCGACGAGCGCGGCGAGGCCGTCTGCCTCCTCCGAGAGCTTGTGGGTCGCCGCCGAGGTTTCCTCGACCATGGCGGCATTCTGCTGGGTAACCTGATCCATCTGGTTGATGGCGGTATTGACCTCCTGCAGGCCGGTGGACTGCTCCTTCGCTGCTGTCGCGATCGAATGGATATGGTCGTTGATCTTCAGCACCCGGCTTTCAATCTCCGAGAGAGCCTCTCCGGTCTTCTGTACGAGCTTGACGCCGCCGGACACTTCTTCGCCCGACTTGGTGATGAGCGCCTTGATGTCCTTGGCGGCGTTCGCCGAACGCTGCGCGAGCTCGCGAACTTCCTGGGCAACGACGGCGAAACCCTTGCCTGCCTCACCGGCGCGAGCCGCCTCGACACCGGCGTTCAAAGCCAGCAGGTTCGTCTGGAAGGCGATCTCGTCGATTACGTTGATGATCTGCGAGATTTCACGGGACGCCTGTTCGATGCGCCCCATCGCCTCGACAGCCTCGCCGACCACCATCGCCGACTGGGCGGCGCTGCGGGTCGCTTCCGTAACCATCGCGCTCGCTTCCTGGGCTCTCTCGCTCGATCCGCGGACGACAACGGTGATCTGATCCAGTGCTGCGGAGGTTTCCTCGAGAGCGGCAGCCTGCTGTTCGGTACGCTTGGCCAGGTCGTTGGTGGCCGACATGAGCTCGTCGGCATTGCCGTCGATGAGATCGGTCTTCCCACGAATGTCGACCATCATCTGCCGCAGCCGGCCGACCGTCGCGTTGACGTTCACCTGCAGTTCGGCGAAGGCACCCCGGAAATCGCCATGCATGCTCTGCGTCAGGTCTCCCGCCGACAGACTCGCGACCACGCGGCGCGTCTCCGCGACACCGGCGTCGACCGCCGTGAGCAGCGCGTTGATGTTGGCCGCGAAACGATCGAGATTGGGGTCATCGTAGCGCTTTTCGATCCGCCGGCCGAAATCGCCATCGGCCGCAGCGGCTACCACAACCGACATGCTGGACTGCAGGTCGTCGCTCTTCGCCCGCATGGCCGCTTCCTGCGCATTGAGACGCTGGACGGCGAGCCCGTTCTGCTTGAAGATCTCGACGGCGGCCGCCATGTCGCCGATTTCGTCGGCACGGCCCGCATACGGGATGTCGACGCCATAATCCCCGTCGGAGATCTTCTTCATTGCGTTGGTGACATTGCGGATCGGCCGGCTGAGCTGATTGACGGCGATGTACATGCCGAAACCGGCACCACCGGCGACCGCCACGAAGGTGACGCCCGCGATGAGCATCAGCATCAGAGTCTGGAACGACTTGAGAGACACCGTAATCGCCTGCAGTTCGGCCTTGTCCTGCTCGACCACGGCGTCGATATCCGCCTGGAAGGCTTTCCGGTTGGCACGATTGGCCTCGTTATTGCCCTGCTCGTTGGCGTCCTTGGGATCAACCTCGGTGCCGAGACGCGCCGTCTCGGTTCGGAACACCCGGAATTCTGCCGCCTTTCCTACCATGGAATCGAAGGCGGCCTTCTGTTCGGCCGGCACGAGCGGCTTCCAGGCAGCAATCACGCTGTCGATCTCATCGAGATTCTTGAGGAGCCCTTTGGCAAAGGAAGCGGCCTTTTCGGTCGTCGGTGCAGCGTAGATACCACGCGCTTCCATGACCACTGCCGTCACCATTCGGTTCATGTGTTCGCCGAGGTAGACCCGCTCCGACACCGTGCGCAACGCCTCGGCTCTGCCAGCATACTGGGCGGTGACGTAAATGCCCATGACGCCGATGACGACCGCTGCGAAACCCAGCACCCCCACAAGGGAATAGATCTTGCCGCCGATTTTCACGAATATAACTCCTCTTTGAAATTCCCGAGGCATGAAACCCTCAAATTATGGGGATTTTATACACGCGAAATTAAGGAAGTCTTTCGTCGCTATGCTGCAAGTGCGAAGGCGACGTGCCGCTCCGACGCGAGAGAAAGACGCGACGCATCGATCCCAATCCCAACGTCCGTGTCGACTCGACACCGGACGCACGTATCTGCGTAGCCGATTGACTCTCCGGGCCATCGCCCGTATAAGCCGCCCGCACGCCCGGAGACACATGCCCGCTCACGCGGCAGAACAGCCGTGCGAAACTCCAACGCTCTTGCAGAAATGCAAACCCAAGAAGGGCCGCACACCGCGGTATTAAATAAATGAAGCGTACCTACCAACCTTCCAAGCTTGTTCGCAAGCGTCGCCACGGTTTCCGTGCGCGTATGGCCACCACCGGCGGCCGCAAGGTTCTCGCCGCACGCCGCGCTCGCGGTCGCAAGCGTCTGTCGGCTTAAGGCCGGACGTGCCCGATCCCAGGAAACGGGCGAATGACGTCTGATGAACCTATCAAAACTGTCGGGCGGCTGAAAAGCCGGCCGCAGTTTCTTGCTGTCCGCGAAGGCGAGAAACGCCGCGGCGGCCTCTTTCTCCTCGAAGTGCTCGATCGCAAGGAGCCCGAGGGCGAGCCGAGAGTCGGCTTCACAGTCACCAAGAAACATGGCAATGCCGTCGAGCGCAACCGCATGCGACGCCGCCTCAGGGAGGCTGTGCGCGTGAAGGCGGGGTTTGCAATGCAGTCGGGACATGACTATGTGGTTGTCGCCCGGCGGGACGTACTGTCGGCGTCCTTTGAAGAGCTCACGGAAGAACTGGCCGAACGGATCGAAGCCAGGCCGAAACACAAGCGGTCTTCCCAGACCCGTTCCAGGAAAGTGTGATGGAAAACAAACGCAATTACTTCATCGCGATTGCCCTGTCCGTGCTGATCGTGCTCGCCTGGCAATTCTTCTACATGAATCCGAAGATCGAGGCGCAGCGTCAGGAGCAGGCACGCATCGCCGAGCAGGCGAAGACGGCGCCGGCAGGCAGCGAAAGCCCGGCAACACAGCCATCGACGGGAG
>DATGWU010000620.1:0-1809 GCA_035299345.1 Rhizobium sp. | reverse complement strand
CGTCCCAGCCGGCAAGGCTCCGCCCGCGCTCGGCAAGCATGCCCTGAATGCGCTTCATGAAATAGGATTGCAGCCCGAACGTGCCCTCGATGCCCTCCCGATCCATGAGGCTCCGGGCGAGCGGCGAAGCCATCCAGGTGTTCGCCGCGACCTCGTCGCCGCCGATATGGATGAGCTTCGACGGGAAGATGGCGACCATCTCGTCGACGACCTTGCCGAGGAACTCGTAGGTCCGCTCGATCGCCGGGTTGAGGGCGTTGTTGGGATAACCCTGCACGGAGCGATAGCTGTCCGGCGCCTCCTGCCCGTCGACGAGATCGGGAAGAGCCGCAAGCGCCGCCGTGCTGTGGCCGGGTATGTCGATCTCCGGCACGACCTCGATTGCGAGCTCGGCGGCGTGAGCGACGACCTCCCTCGCCTCCTCCTGCGTGTAGAAGCCGCCGACCGGCTCGGCGCCGTTTCCGAGCTGCGGCAGCAGCGGTTCATCCGGACCGCGCAGCACGCCGACCGTCGTCAGTTCCGGGAAAGCCTTGATTTCCAGGCGCCAGGCCTCGTCATCCGTCAGGTGCCAGTGGAAGATGTTCATCCGGAACCAGGCAAGGATGTCGATTAGCCGCTTGACGTCCGTCACGGGATAGAACTGGCGCGAGACGTCGAGGTGGCAGCCGCGCCAGCCATAGCGGGGTGCGTCCGAGATCGTCCCCGATGCCGGGAAACGGAAGGTCCAGGGCTTCGTCCGCGCGCCGTGGAGGAGCTGGGCGAGCACCGTCAACCCGTATTGGCGGCCTGCCGCATCGCCGTAGCGCAAGGTGACGGCGTCGGCCCCGAAGGTGAGTTCGTAGCCGGACGGCGCGACCCCGTCGTGCCCGTCGAAGCGAAGGGTGCGGCCCTCGTGAACCGGGGCCAGCGCAAACGGTACGTGGGCGACGGAATAGAGCCGCTGGAACAGAGAAAGAACGGTGTCGATCGCCCGCAATTCATCGGGCGTGGCACCTGCCGCGGGATGAAGCGCGACGGGGACGGTTTCGCCGGCGCTCAGCGACACCTTCGCCGGCCAGGGCAGGATCGAGAAGAGTTCCCTCACCTCGCTCTCGGGCAGCAATTGCGGCGCCGGCTCACTGTGGCGGCCCTCCAGCATCAGGTCACCGACCTCGACGGCATGATGGCTGCCGTCGGCAAGCGTCAGGTAAGCCGATTTCGCCCCGTCGGTCCTGTGGCGTGCCGGGCGCAGCAGGCCCTCGACGGTGAAGCGCCAGGATCTGCCCGGCGCCAGCGAGAAATCCGCCGGCGGTGCATATTGGTGGAAGTTCGCGTTGCGCTTCAGGAAGGTGGCGTTGCCGCAGGCCGGGGCGTCGCCGACGCGGGTGAGCGAGGTATAGGCGAGCTTGAAATCCGTGATCGCCTCTCCGGAAAGATTGACCAGCGTGAAGACGAAGCCGCCGCCTTCATGTCCGGTTGTCGGATACCAGGCGTTTTCGAGACGGAATTGGGCTGTGGCCATGATGCGTTCCCCTTCGGTCTTTGCTCAGTAGTGCGGCGATTGCGAGAAGGTGCCGGCGAGCTCGGCCTGGCCGGCCGTCAGGCCGCAGTCGACGGCCAAGCAGACACCGGTGATTGCCGCCGCCTGGTCGCTCGCAAGAAAGAAGACGGCGTTCGCCACGTCCTCAGGATCGACGATGCGGCGCAACGGATACCAGCGCTTCGCCTCTTCGAAGACCCGCGGATTGGCGGCGGCGCGCGCCTCCCAGGCGCGGGTGCGCACCGTTCCGGGCGCGACCGCGTTCGCGCGGATGCCGAACTTTCCGTACT
>DATGWU010000619.1:0-5145 GCA_035299345.1 Rhizobium sp. | reverse complement strand
GATATCGCCCGCCTCGGCGACCAATTACGACTGGTTCATCGACCAGCTGTGCGCGACCGACAAGGCCGCCGCCGAACGCGACGGACAGTCGTTTCATGCGGTACTTGCCCGCGAAATCGAGCGCGCCTATTCCAGCCCGTCTTCCTTGATGTATCATCCCTATCTGTTCGGATCACCCCATGGTGCCGCCGCAAGCGCCAGCTTCCTGGGGCTGCGCGGCTGGCATGGCCGCGGCGACATGCTTCGGGCGGTACTGGAAGGAATTGCCTTCAACCATCGTCTGCATGTGGATGCCCTTCGCGACAACTTCCAGATCACGGCCGCCCGGCTCACCGGCGGCATATCCCGCAATCCCCTGTTCGCCCAGCTGATGGCCGATGTCCTCGGCCTGCCCGTCACGACGGCCGATACCGAAGAAGCCGCAGCATGGGGAGCTGCCCTTTGCGCGGGGGCCGGGGTCGGCATGTTCGCCTCGCCTTATCATGATCCGCGGCATGGTGGGATGCACGACAGGATATTCGCTCCTGCCGGCGCCACAACCGAGCTCGCCGAACGCTATCGGTTGCATTGCAAGGCAAGCCGGACGCTCGGCTCCCTGTGGACTGAACTCGAGGATCTGGCGTCGAAGGACACACCATGAGCACGATTGAAGACATCCAGGTTCTGGTCATCGGGGCGGGCATCAACGGAGCCGGCCTCTTCAGGGACCTATGCGCCCAGGGCGTCGTCTGCGCGATCGTCGACAAGGCAGACTTCGGTTCGGGTACGTCCGCCGCCCCCTCCCGCCTGATTCATGGCGGCATCAAGTATCTGGAGACCGGCGAGCTCGGCCTCGTTGCCCAGTCCACCAAGGAACGCAACCTGCTGCTGAAGAACGCGCCCCATGCAGTCAGTGCCCTGCCGACCGTGATTCCGATCTTCTCATGGCTGAACGGAATTCCCGCCGCCATCCGCACGCTGTTCGGCTCGACGACAGCACCGCGCAGCCGGGGAGCCGTCCTGATCAAGATCGGCCTGCTTCTCTATGACTTCTACGGATCCCGCCACCGGGTGATGCCACGCCATTCCATGTGGTCGAGATCGACGGCGCTCGCCAACATTCCCCCGCTCACCCGGCAGATCGTCGCCGCAGGACTCTATTACGACGCCAAGATCGTTCATCCGGAACGGCTGGTCCTGGAGCTCGTCGAGGACGGCATCAGCGCCGAGCCGCGATCGTTTGCCCTCAACTATGCCGAGATCGAGAACTCGGACGGCGAGACCGTGACGCTGCGCGACGCGCACGGCGTGGTTCGCCGGGTGCGTCCCCGTATCGTGGTCAATGCGGCCGGTCCCTGGATCGACAAGGTCAATGCGCGGCTCGGCGTGCCGTCCCGCCTGATCGGGGGCACCAAAGGATCGCACGTCCTGCTCGACCATCCGGATCTGAGCCGGGCGCTCGCCGGCCGTATGATCTACTTCGAGGCCAATGACGGGCGCATCTGCCTCGTGTTCGACTATCACGGGCGGGTTCTGGTCGGCTCCACCGACATCAGGGCGTCCGATCCGGACGCCATAGCCTGCGAAGACGATGAGATTGACTATTTCCTCGGCAGTCTGAGAAGCCTTCTCCCGGGGCTGGCCTTCGAGCGCAACCAGATCGTCTATGCCTATTCGGGAATCCGGCCGCTGCCTCTGTCCGACGGCACCGCGCCCGGCCTGATCAGCCGCGACCATTCCGCCCCGGTCATCGAGGCCTCCGAAGGTCGGCAATGGCCGATCTTTTCGCTCGTCGGTGGCAAGTGGACGACCTTTCGGGGCTTTGCCGAGGAAGTTGCCGACACGCTGCTCGAGCGCCTGGATCATCCGCGACGGGTCCGGACCGACAGCCTGCAGATCGGGGGCGGCCGCGACTACCCCGCCGCCGCCGAGCAGGGCCGATGGCTCGACGCGACATCGCGTGCGACGGCGACGGACCCGGCACGCGCCCTGCAACTGCTGCACCGCTACGGGAGCAAGGCAGGCGACATATTGATGTCGGAAGGCCGCAATCCGGTCTTTCTGGATGAGACATCCTGCCATTCCGAGCAGGAGATCACCTGGATAGTGCGCAACGAGCACGTCATCCATCTCGATGACGTCGTGATGCGCCGGACAGGACTTGCCGTGACCGGTCGGCTGTCGCTTGCGACCCTCTTCCGGATTTCCGAGATCGCCGCCGCCGAACTCGGCTGGAGTGAGATCAAGCGAGACGAAGAGCTATCTCGCGTTCGGGAAATCCTCTCGAAAAGACACCGAATCCGGTGGGCCTGAAGGGCTCTCTCCTGCGACATGCGAACGGCTATTCTTCGCGTAATGTCGCTGCGCCGCACACAAAAGGTCGCGGACGCAACAGGCGAGGCGCCGATGATGTTATGCGCGCGCCGATCTCCCGACGCCCTCGGTCGACCGCCCGCGGCTAATAGTTGCTGATCTCCCGTGCGTCGAACCGGAACGGTGGCAGCGGCGCAGCGGCAATGCGCGCCGCTTCTTCCTCCTCTAGACCCAGGATTTTCAGCACGAATGCCGAGGTTCGCTCCGGCAAGGCGTCAGTGACGCCGACGCCGAAATCGAGGCCATGTTGCTGCCTGTCGCCGACGTCTAGCTCAGCGACGATGCCTCCGAGGACCGTTGATCCGACCGATACGAATGACATGAAGACGTCGTTCGTCCTGAAGCGACCGCTCTCGAATCCGCGCAGGATGTCCCGGTTCAGACGACCGCCGAGTCCCCCACCCGTCATGCTGCGCGCCGACAGGCCCTCCCTGACGAGGAACCGTCCCCAGAGCGGTTCTTCCTTGGCGTGTTTCATCGTGTGCCGGATGCTGAGAGAGATGATCTCCGCCGGGTCGGAGACGCCGTCGAGGGCCTTTTCGAGCGCATCGGCAAAGGCTTCGAAGACCCAGTCGACGACCGAAGCGTAGATCTCCTCCTTGGAAGAGAAGTGATTGTAAAAGCTCCCGAAGCCGACGTCGGCGGCTTCCGTGATCTCGTTGATCGCCACACCCTCGAAACCTCTCTCGGCCATCAGGCTCATCGCGGCCTTCATCAGCTTCGCCCGCGTTTCACGCTTGCGGCGTTCGCCACGCGGCGCACGTGCGGCCGACCGATCCGGCGTGGTACCGTGGCCGCCCTGATCTCCGTCCAACTTGCTCATCGTCCCATCTGTCTTCCGCTTGCCTCGCCGTCGCCCGCTTTCGCCGTCGCCGTCCCGGCCCTTCACGTGTGTCCGCCAATCCCAGGACCAGAACTCCACCGGTACCTCGGTGTTTCCAATGGATTTTTCAGGTCAGACATCTGCCGTCGCGAGTTTGCAGCGTGCGAAACGCGAATGTCAAATTCATTCCGGAGGGGCCCGCAAAACGCCGGTTGACAGGCGTCCGCTTTTAATATTGATATTTTTATCAGTTGTGATTATCGTACCGATTATCGGCAGCGAGCTCAAGGGAGGAGCTTTACAAAATGGAGGTTCAAGTCGCGCCGACCGTGGCGGCCGATGCGCTCTCGCGCGGCCAACAGCAGGTCGATGTCCTGATCGTCGGGCTCGGCCCGGTGGGCGCCGTCGTGGCAATTCTCCTCGGTCGCCAGGGTGTCCGAACGCTCGCGATCGACAGGGCTGCCGATATCTTCAAGGCACCGCGTGCCATCGCGCTCGACAACGAGGCACTGCGAATCCTGCAGGCCGCCGGGCTCGCCGAGGGCGCCATCGATACGATCGCCGTTCCATTCGTGCGCATGCGATGCCCTATCGTCGGAGAATTTGCGCGGATCAACACGCTCGGAGCCATCGACGGCCATCCCAAGCAGGTCACCTTCTACCAGCCGCAGCTGGAGGCGGTGTTGCGGGAGAAGCTGACGAACCTGCCCTCGGTGAGCGTCGCGCTGGAAACGGAACTCACCTCGTTCACCGAAGTCGACGGCGGTGTGATCGGACACCTCAGGAACGGCGGACGGAGCTTCGATGTTCGCGCGCGCTACATTGTTGGCGCAGACGGGGCCGGATCGGCCGTTCGCCAGCTGCTGGGCGAAGAATTCGATGGCAAGACCTATGCCGAAGACTGGCTTGTCGTCGACGCCTTCCGCGATCCGCCCGACATCGATCATGTCGAGTTCCTGTGCGACCACAAGAGGCCGGCTCCCCACATGGTCGCCCCCGGCAACAGGGAGCGGTGGGAATTCATGCTGCAAAAGGGCGAACGGCGGGAAGACGCCGAACGCGAGGAGAATGTCCGCAACCTGCTCGCCCCCTGGAACGGAGCCGGACGACTGACCCTGGAACGCCAGGCGGTCTATCGTTTCCATGCCCGCGTGGCCAAGCAGTTTTCAAAAGGATCCGTGTTTCTCGTCGGTGATGCCGCGCACATCACGCCACCCTTCGTCGGGCAGGGTCTTGTCGCGGGTCTGCGCGATGCGGTGAACCTGAGCTGGAAGCTCGCCTGGGCCGTGCAAGGTCTGGCCGGACCTTCGGTTCTCACGACCTACGATGCGGAACGTCGCCCCCATGCGATCGCGATGATCAATCTCGCCAAGTTCATGGGCAAGATGGTCATGCCCCGCAACGCGCTTCTCGCTTTCGTCAACCACGGCCTGATGCGCATCGTTCATCACATTCCCCTTGCCCGTAACTTCTTCGAGGAGCTGGGGATCAAGCCGAAGAGCCGCTTCAGGGCGGGCCTGTTCCGGAAGGCGAAATCGGCTTCCGGGCTGGTTCCCGGCGCACTCGTTCCACAGGGCTGGGTGCGAGCGAAGGACGGGCAGTTGCTCCTCAGTGACGACGCTCTCGGTCAGGGCTTCGCGCTGGTCGGCTTCGGTTGCGATCCCCGCCGAAAACTCGACGACGATGTCGGCCGGCGATTTGCCGGAGTGAACGGCAAGTCGATCCAGATTTCGTTTCGCGGACAGCGTCTCGGACTCGCAGCCGATGAAGTCTACGAAGACCTGGAAGGCGCATTTCTGCCACGCGCCGCAAAGGCCGGCCGGGTTGCCGTGATCCGTCCCGACCGAACCGTCATGCACACGGGACCGGCTGACGACGTGACGCGGATCGTCAGGGAATGCCTCGATCTTCTGCAGGCGCCGTAGACGCCGCCGAAATCGCCTCATCGAACAATCGAGCTACCGGAGAAG